>CAYVCS010000001.1:0-12429 GCA_964450455.1 uncultured Gammaproteobacteria bacterium
GAGAATCTTTGTCTCATGACGCGACAGCGCGTCCATGATTGCAAGATAGGTATGACAATAGTGATAGGGTACGGCTGACACGATTTTTTGTGTGTGTGCGAGGTTGTTCTGTGAGTTTTGAGTGTCTTCGATGACCAACAAGCCGACGGTTCCTAATGCGGTAGTTGCGTCTAGAAAGGTGGTGATTTTTTGGTGAGTAGTTGGAGAGGCATATGGTTGTGTGGTTTGAATGTGTTTTTTTTATATTGCGTGGGGTGTGCTTGCGCGGGGTGTGCGTCTGCGGGGTGTGCGTCTTATGAGGATAGCATGAATTTGAAAATGGAGGTAGTTTTTAATTTCGTTCAATAATTTCTCGCAATAATCCCCCTAAAGTTTCCACCATCGCTTTCGTGGTAACACCAGCGATGTGGTTTGGATAGTACTTTTCTACTGCTTGCGACATCAAACCAATACCAATAAGCTTTTGTTGTGTATTTGTGGTAATTTCTGCGATAACATCTTTGAGTTCTTGGTCAAGTTTTTGTTGACTTTTATACGTTGTCCATGGAACACCGTCCGACAACACTATCAAAAATTTATTGCGAGCTGTTTGAGTCGCCAAATGTTCTGATGCGGCTTGCAGACACACACCATCATCATTATCTTGTGCTTGATTATGTCCTTCGGGATTGCTATTTGAAACTTCTAATATCATTTGATGTAATTTTTGTCGCATCGGTTCATCTAAATGCTCCGTAAACGTTTTATACTCAAGTAACCTATCCTGAAAACCAACAATTTCAAATGCGATGCCTAAATTATTAAGTGTCTCCGCGAGAACCACGGCTGATGTAAACGCTTCTTTAATTTTAACTCCATTCATAGACCCCGATAAATCTATCAATAACGTAACCGCATAATCCCTCTCCTCACTTTCAACACTTCTCTGTTCACGCGCTTCTGTTTTAAATAAAGGAATTCCCTCAATTTTTTCTCGAATACGTTGACGAATATTCCAACGTCTTCCTGACCGAAATCCTGTTTCATGTTTTTCTTTTTTTCGCGCGATAAAAACATCACGCAGATCCGCAGTTAGGGCATCTATCATATCCGACGTTTGAATGAGCGCTGTCTCATAAGGATTTTGATGTTTCAGAGATACCACATCCTCAATTTTTTTTCGTAGTTCTTGCGCATTCTTTTCATCAATCCGCTCTCGTTCTTTCCAGTTTTTTTCCTCCACAGGTTCAATAGTATCTTTTTCCAATTGAGTTGATATTTCTGTACTGCCTTCTCGTTCTTCTTTTTTTATTGGATTATCAGAAAGTTTTCCCTGTAATTCGTCGTTCAATGATTCTTCAAAATCTTTAAGAATTTTTTCCGCTCTCTCAACTAAATCCGTTTGTTGCTCGTCAGACATTGATGCAATATGTTCTTTGATTTTTTGTTTCAGTTCAGGAGATAACGAATCCAAATCAATTGGCTTACCATGCGACTTTTTTGGTGTTATTTCGGATGACGTATCAACCGCGTCCGTTGTTGACAATTTTTGTCCATCAGAATCTTCCTTATCTCCTTCTTGTTGCGTCTTTTCTTCGTGTTCTTTTTGCTCTGCATCAATCGCTTGTTTGAGTGCTTCTTCTAAATTTTGTTGTTCTTCGGGAGTTAGCTTTTCTTTCAATTCAGATGGCAAAGTACTCTCTCCACGTTCATCACCCTCGTTCCCTTGTTGCAAATCCTTCAAAAATTCTTGCATCTGCTGATCTTTCATATCTTCATCAACTAATTTTTTGAATTCTGGCCACACTTCATCTCTATTTATTTCATAAGAAAGTTTCGCATATTGTTTAATGATATCCTCACTTTCATCCGCTTCATGGCGTGATGGATATCGCAACCACGAATCCCTCGCTGATACCAACGTAGCATTAACAACTTCTCTCACATCTCCCTGTACATCTTCTGAAATTTCAGTAGGTTTACCTTCAACTTCACTAAACCATTGTCTAATATATTCAAACCCTGCCTGCATGAAACGAGGTTGAAATCCGAGTTTTTGATTCGCTTTCTCTTTAGATTTCGCTTCAAAATCAACATTTTCACGATATACAAGAACCATTTGCTCTTTAAATTTTGGATAACACTCTGCTACAAAATTATTAACTCGCGGGTCCTCAATTGCATTCATCATAAACGAAAATCCCGGCTGTTGCCATTCTACCGAAGAAATAAGGTCTACTCTAGATGTTCTTCTATGCCCTCCCTCATGAGAAATCACAAAACGTAAATAATCCATTGATTTTTCCAAAATATCTTGTGGGTCAACCCGAATCACATTGTTCTCAAAATCCCAATGCCAACCAGCACCAACCTCGTTTAACTCCACAGGAATATGAAAATCCCTGCCGATGAAATACGCAAGTGATGAAAGAATCAACAATTTTTGTTTTATTTCCGTTTGTTGTTCTTTAGTAAATTCTGCCAAAATATCTTTTTCCGAAGTACGATTGAGCGCAGAATACACCATGTTACGCGAGTGTTGTACACGCCTATTCCGTTGATCTAGTTGAAATTGTTTCATATTTTTTGCAACTTCACATTTGGATTTTAAATTGAAGATTTTAGATTTTAGAATTTGAATCACGTAAATCTAAAATCGTCAATCACCCCGCGTCAATCTAAAATCATCAATCAAAAATCTAAAATTTTTAGTTTGCACTCATGAATTTATATGGTACGTAAAACGATAAACATTTTGTAAGACATTTTGTTGCTCTCCAACTTTCACTCCTTCAACTTTCACTCCTTCAACTGTCATCCCTTCAACTGTCATTCCTTCAGCAGGACAAGCTCTCGTCGCAACGGGGATCCAGCACGTGTTCGCGGCTTCGTCGCTGGATCCCCGTTGCGACGAGAGCCTGTCCTGCTGAAGGAATAATAATAAAAGAAATCCTATTATGAATTCTTTGTATAATTAGTATAGCACGGAATAGTTTTAACAACGAATTTTAGATTTATGATTTTAGAATTTGAATCACGTAAATCTAAAATCTAAAATCTAAAATCGTCAATCTCCCCCCGTAAATCGTAAATCCCCACTCACCCCCTCCTCCGTCTCACCACTTTGAGTTTTGCGAGTTCGCGTTCAAGGGCGGCGGCTGCGGCTGCGAATTGTTCATCATTGGCGAATTTTTGAGTTTTCAAATTCTGTTCAGCTTGTAATTTCGCTTTTTCTATTACATCCTCATCAAGAGCTTCAGCGCGCGCAGTAAAATCAGCCATCATTGAGATATGATTATTAGAAACTTCCACAAATCCTCCTTCAGTTGCAAAATATGTTGTTTCTTTTTCAGAACGAATCGTTAGCTCCCCTGCACCGAGCGTTGAAATCAGTGGAATATGATTCGGTAAAATTGTAATCTCTCCTTCTCCAGTCGGAAGAGAAATAGAAACCGCATCTCCGCTTGCAACCGCACCTTGTGGTGTTATTATATCGTAGTGTAAAAACATACTTTTTGACATTTTTGATTTTAGATTTACAGGTTGCGATTTTAGATTTTAGATTTTAAATTGACGCGAGCCGATTGTTGATTTTAAATTTTAGATTTTAGATTTCTCCGTTCGCCAATTTCTAGACTTTAGGTAATTAGCTTGTTAGCTTATTAGGCTCTAGACTTTAGGAATTAGCTTATTACCTAGTGTAGCGAGCGAAATGAGATCGCAATTTCATTTCCGACCGGAGCGAAGGGAAAAAAGGACTTTGTCCTTTATTAGCTTTTTAGACGATCAACATGGTTTTAATAAGCTAAAAAAGCTAATTACCTAAATCCTAGACAGCCACTTCCTCAATCCCTCCCTTCATATAAAATGATTGTTCAGAATATTGATCCATCTCGCCATTCAAAATCTTCTCAAAGCTAGAAATCGTATCAGAAAGAGAAACATATTTGCCCGGAGTTCCCGTAAATTGTTCTGCGACAAAAAATGGCTGGGATAAAAATTTCTGAACTTTTCGCGCGCGCGTTACACTCATTTTATCCTCATCTGTCAATTCTTCCATTCCCAATATTGCAATAATATCTTGTAAGTCCTTATAGCGCTGTAAAATCTGCTGAACTCCTCGCGCAACTTTATAATGACGCTCTCCAACGATTTCTGGATCCAATATAAGCGACGAAGAATCTAGTGGATCAACTGCGGGATAAATTCCAAGTTCAGTTAAGGATCGCGCCAACACAACAGTTGAATCAAGATGTCCAAATGTTGTTGCGGGAGCTGGATCAGTCAAATCATCAGCAGGAACATACACCGCTTGAACCGAGGTGATTGAACCAGATTGTGTTGACGTAATTCGCTCTTGCAACATTCCCATTTCAGTCGCGAGCGTTGGTTGATATCCGACAGCTGATGGTATACGACCCAAAAGTGCCGACATTTCACTTCCGGCTTGTGTAAAGCGAAAAATATTATCAATAAATAATAGTACATCTTGATGCTCTTCATCGCGAAAATATTCTGCCATAGAAAGTCCCGTTAAGGCGACGCGAGCGCGCGCTCCTGGCGGTTCATTCATTTGACCAAATACGAGAGATGTTTTATCAAGAACTCCTGATTGCTTCATTTCATGATACAAATCATTTCCTTCTCGTGTTCTCTCGCCGACTCCTGCAAAAACCGAAAATCCACCATGAGCTGTAGCGATATTGCGAATTAATTCCATCACCACAACTGTTTTACCTACGCCAGCTCCACCAAATAATCCGACTTTTCCACCTTTCATAAATGGACAAATCAAATCTATAACTTTAATTCCTGTTTCAAACACTTCCGCCTTTGTTGTGAGCGATGCAAATTGAGGAGCATCGCGATGAATGGGATATTTTTTTTCTGAAACTATAGGACCTTTGTCATCGATGGGTTCACCAATCACGTTTACCATTCTACCTAAACTATTTTTTCCCACAGAAACCGAAATCGGTTCACCTGTATCATGCACCGCGAGTCCTCGCTCTAATCCATCAGTCGCATCCATCGCAATCGTACGAACAGTTTTTCCTCCTATATGTTGTTGCACTTCAAGAATTAAGCGGCGTGTTCCTTCTCGCTCAACAGATAGCGCGTTTAAAAGCGCTGGCAATTCATCATCAAATTTTACATCAACAACCGCTCCAATAATTTGTGTGATAGTTCCTGTATTCATAATAAAAAATTCTTAGGTAATTATTCAAGTGAAGCAAATCCAGCGCTAATCTCCGCGATTTCTCTCGTGATTCCCGCTTGACGTACTTGATTAAAACTACTTTTTAAATCTGTAATTAAATCATGCGCGGCATCAGATGCGTTTTTCATAGCAACCATACGAGCAGAATATTCACACGCGCTCGCTTCCAGCAATGCTTGATACACTTGCATATTCACTAATTTTGGAACTATATAATTTAACACTTCTTGCTTGCTTGGTTCATACACATAGTCAGGCCCAGCTTCATACTCAACTTTTTTTTCTTCATACTCTTCAAGAAGCGGCTGACCCTCTCTTGATGTTTGTGCAATCATTTTTTCCATGTCTATAGATGATACAGGCAACAGCTGTCTGATACGTGGTTTTTGATGTATGGCAGAAATAAAATCATTATAGCATACAACAACTTTGTCATACTCTTGTTTTACAAATAATTCTTTGGCAAGTTTAGCGATAGGAACCACCTCTTCGTATTGTGGCGTATCCGACATTGCGCCAAACGAAGCAATCACACGAAATCCCGCTTGTGAAATAAATCGCTCCCCTTTTTTTCCCACAGTAATTACATCAATATCTGCTTTTCCACCTGAAGGCGGAACCCACGTATCACCAACACGATTGCGCATCATTTGTTCAGGATGTTTCATATTTTTCAAACATTCTCGCAATAGTGTACTATTCAATCCTCCCACCAATCCACGATTTGAGGTAATAACAATCACTAATAATTTTTTTACCACACGAACATCAAGTAATGGATGCATGCAGTGGTCTGTAGTTCCGCGTCCAATAATTCGTCGCAGAACTGCCCAACTTTCTTGTGCAAATGGTCGTGTATTCAACGCGGCTTCAATTGATTTTCTCATTTTTGCGGCCGAAACCATCTCCATGGCTTTGGTGATTTTTCGTGTATTGCCTATTGATTTAATTCGTCCTTTTATGGTGCGGGTTGAAGCTGACATAATTCTTCTATACATAATTTCAACGCGCTTTCTGTTTCTTGTGACATTTTCCCCTCGCGCACAATAGTGTCAAGCAATGCGCGCTGTCCTGATTCCAAATGTTCATGAAACATAGCTTCCCATTCACGAATTTTCTGAACAGGAATCGCGTCAAGCAATCCCGTGGTAACCGCAAATAATATAGCAACTTGATGCTCTACGGTAAGTGGCATATATTGTCCCTGTTTTAAGACTTCTACCATTCTTCGTCCGCGTTCAATGAGTTGCTTTGTTTCTACGTCTAAATCTGTTGCAAATTGAGCAAATGCTTCTAATTCGCGAAATTGCGCCAATGACAAACGTAATTTTCCCGCAACTTGTTTCATGGCTTTAATTTGCGCCGCGCTTCCCACACGAGAGACGGATAACCCAATATTTACCGCAGGACGAATTCCTTTATAAAATAAATCTTGTTCAAGATAGATTTGCCCATCAGTAATTGAAATCACATTCGTCGGAATATAGGCAGACACATCTCCTCCTTGAGTTTCAATAATCGGAAGCGCTGTCAGAGACCCTCCTCCTTGGTCCTTATGCATTCGCGCCGCACGCTCAAGTAAACGAGAGTGAAGATAAAATACATCGCCAGGATACGCTTCACGTCCAGGGGGGCGTCGCAATAATAAAGAAATTTGACGATACGCCCACGCATGTTTTGATAAATCATCATAGACAATCAGAGCATCCTTTCCCTGATCCATAAAATATTCTCCCAACGCGCATCCAGCGTATGGCGCGATAAATTGCATGGATGCCGGACTTGACGCAGACGCAGAAACTACTATGGTATGGTCAAGCGATCCTGCTTCTTTTAATTTCGCGACAATGCGAGCAACTTTTGATTCTTTTTGTCCAATAGCTACATAAATACAGGTGACATTTGTATGTTTCTGATTGATAATAGTATCAATCGCAATAGCAGTTTTTCCTGTTTGTCTATCACCAATAATTAATTCTCGTTGACCGCGTCCAATCGGAATCATTCCATCAATCGCTTTAATTCCCGTTTGAAGTGGTGTATCAACTGATTGTCGTTTCATCACTCCCGGCGCAATTTTTTCTATCGCGTATGTTGCTGATGGCGTGATAGGCGAACCTCCATCAAGTGGTCGTCCAAGTGGATCAACAACGCGTCCTCTATACGCGTCTCCGACAGGAATTGAAAGAATTTTTTTTGTCCGTTTCACAATATCACCTTGCGCGATAGCATATTGATCTCCTAATATCACTGCTCCAACAGTATCTTCTTCAAGATTTAACGCAACACCCATCACTTCACCTTTTTTTGTTTCAAACGACAACATCTCCGACGACTGACAATGTGTTAAACCAGACATACGCGCCACTCCATCACCAACTGAAATCACCGTTCCAATTTCATCAACCGACATTCCTGTATCAAATGCCGAAAGCTGTTCCTGTAATTCTTGTATAATTTGCTGTGTGTTCATATTTACGATTTTAGATTTACGATTTATGATTTTAGATTTACGAAGTATACACACGTCATTTTGTACATAATGGATACGTCATTTCGAATCCCTCGAAAGGGTGAGAAATCTCGTCAACGTCCACACCATCACGAGATCTCTCGTTGCGACTCGAGATGACGTAAAATGTATGCGTCATTTCGTTCATCTCACACACACGTCATTTCGAGCCGAAGAGAGAAATCTCGTCAACGTCCACACCATCACGAGATCTCTCGTTGCGACTTGAGATGACGTAAAATGAATGCGTCATTTCATTCACCCCACACACGTCATTTCGAACCGCAGAGAGAAATCTCATACCGCATCCATGTTCGCGAGATCTCTCGTTGCGACTTGAGATGACGTACATAATGGATACGTCATTTCGTTCATCCCACTCACGTCATTTCGAACCGCAGAGAGAAATCTCGTTTTCGTTCATGTTCGCGAGATATCTCACTGCGGTTCGATATGACGTAAAGGGAGGGATTAGATATGATGTTGAAGGTGCGGCTTGATATGACCTTGAAAGTGCGATTGATATGACCTTGAAAGAGCTCGTTTTTTTACGTTTGAAATTTCTGACGCAATGATTGCAACTGCGCCTTTACTGTTCCCTGAACACGACGGTCAAACATTGAAATCAACAATCCACCAATCAATTCTTTATGTTCCTGAAATTCAACTTTATATCCTGTAAGATCATTTTGTAACTCCTTTTCAAGAGGTGCACCCTGCTTATATGCAGTCATAACAATTGCTTTTCCCATTCCCGTAACATCATTCGTTTTTTCTACAAGCATTCTAACTAAGGTAGCTTTTTTTCCCACATGATTTTTTTTATGACATTTTTCTTGCAACCGATTCAAAACTATAGTATTGAAATGCGCGGACATTGTATTGGTAGTATGTTGTCCATTTTCACGGTATTCTCTTTCTAGTCGCTCTAAAAGATCGTGCGCTGAACAGGTAATTCTCCGCTCTCCATCTGCAATACAAATCCCTCCAAGCATCGTTTCATCTAGTAAAAAATTACATGTTGTATTAGGGAAATAACCTTGTAAATAATTCATCATGTTTTTGTTTAGCGCGTGTCGTGTAAAAATCGTAACACGATTAGCCATCTCACGCGCCTTAATGTTCTCGTGAATACTTTGCACCAATGACGCTCTTGTACTCACCCCTCTTTCTTCTAACATTTTGACAAACTCAACAACCATCTTTTTCCATTTTTTTGGAGGTGTAGCATCCATTGATTCCAAAAATATTTCAGCCCACATGTGCGTGTCTGTTTGACGCATATCAAAATTATTATGATTCATCAATCATAGAGCGAATCAACTTTTCCTCACGTATAGGATCCAATTTTTCCGAAAGAATTTTTTCAGCAATCTTAATAGACAAATCTCCCACATACTTTTTCATCTCATGTTGTGCTGATTCTTTATCTAACGCGATCTCAATTTTCGCATGCTCCAACAATTCTTCTGATTCTGCATGAGCTTTTTCTAGAATTGAAGATTCCAATGCTTTGGCTTTCTCTGAAGCTTGTACTATTAACGCATCCGCCTCACGACGGGCGTCTTTTGCCATTTGTTTACGTTCAAGAGCCAATTCCGCTTTTAATACATCAAACTTATCAGCATATAATAAACCATCCTTAATCTTTTTTTGACGCTCATGCATCGCGTGTAACAAAGGTTTGTACACAAAAATACGAAGAATCAACAAAAACAACAAAAAGTTAATGATTTGACCAATAAATAATTTCCAATTAATTCCTAATGTCCCTAATAATGATTCCATATACTCTAGCTTGTTAGGTTGTTAGCTTTTTAGCTTGTTAGGTTGTTAGGTTGACGATTGCAATAATCTAAAATCTAAAATCATCAATCTAAAATCCGCCCCATCTCCTTTACACAAATTTTACTATTAACGCGACAACCAATGCATAAATTGCAATAGCTTCAGCAAACGCAATAGCCAAAATCATAGATGTTTGGATTTTTGAGGCCGCTTCTGGATTTCGTCCAATCGCTTCCATTGCGCTCGCCGCCAATCTTCCAATTGCAAGCGCTGGACCTAACGCTCCAATTGCTATGGTCATTCCCGCGGCAATAGTCTTCACTGCCTCTAAATTTTGCAATGCTCCCTCTGCGACTTTTGGTAATTCGTCGTACGCCATACGTGTAGTATATAATTAAATAATAAATTAATGTTGAAACTGCAATTTCAATGCTCACTTGATTCATGACTCACCGTTGCCATCTTCAAAAATACCAAAGCTAACATAGAAAATACTAATGCCTGTACAAATCCAACAAACAATTCAAGAAATAAAAATGGAACTCCTGCAATATACGGAACTAAATATGCCATTACCATCAACAAAACTTCTCCTGCAAAAATATTTCCAAACAATCTGAATGAGAATGAAATGATTTTAGCAAATTCTCCAACAAATTCAAGTAGTCCCACAAACCATGCGATGGGATTTTTGAACGTAAAAAATTTTCCTATATGAGCGTCCCATCCGAGTTCGGAAATTCCATAGAACCATGTTGACCCCATCGTGATGAACGCTAATGCCAGCGTCATATTTAAGTCAGCACTCGCGGAACGAATCAATGGAATTAATTCTATTTCTCCCTTATGCATTCCGTAAATTCCTATTGTTCCAAGTCCAGGAATCAGCTCAACTAAATTTGATAAAAAAACAAATAAAAAAATTGACACAACAAGAGGAAAAAATTTCAACGATAATCGTTTATCGTCTACCACAGAATCAATCGTTGAAATCCAATGATCACATACCACTTCAAGCGCATTTTGTAATGCATGCGGAACTCCTACGGTAACACGAGTTCTAAAAAAAACTCCAAACAAACCAACACACACAACCAATAATGTTGAAACAATGTATGTGTTCGTAATTCCAAACGAACCAATATGAAACAATAATTCTGGCGAAAGTGAGATATTCATATATTATTCAACTTTTTTGTCCACAGTTTTTTGTGCATCGCTGTTAGTATCTTTCGTAAATACCGAAAGTTTTACACATAGCCATATAGTCGTTGCAACTACTGAAAAAAATAATCCACACAGAAATAACAACGGCGAGCTTCCAAATTTCGTATCTAAAAATCGTCCCAAAATTCCAAACCCAAGCAAAGGAATCGCTATCATATACCCAAGTTCATACGCAAGTGTCAGCGCTTCAAACAATCCTGATTTTTCGTTATTTTTTTTTATTTCCACACAGATGAGCTGATAGTAGAGATGCGTAGTATACAACTACCCACAACAATCGTCAATGTTTTTTTCACACATTTTAATATGCGCATTTACTAGACTAAAAAACAAAAATATCAACGAACTCTTATTGTGACTTGTCGCGTACATACTATTAATAATCCACTTGTGCGCTATGCATTTTTAAAAACTATTGAAATTCTAAATCCTGTGCTTGTCATGTGTATCATGCGGTGTAAACTATGAACAAATCCAGCTCCTCCACTATTCCAATTTCCAACTGTAATGATTCGTCCGCTATCAGAACCATCTGCTAATAGTAGTTTTGTAGAAGTCCATTCAAACGTGCTATTACATGAATAACGAGGGTCAACAAATGTTGCGAACATATTACTACATAGTGCAGGAGTGATTATCACCTCAAATGGAGGAATAGACAGTTTTTTCTTAAGAAATTCATCCATGATTTTTTTTTGTAGGTATGGCAAAAAAGATCCTTCAATTTCGTTATACATCATATCGAATCGATTTTTCTCGCACAAAAGCAACTTCGAAAAATCAACCATCAGTATATCAAGCGAAGGATCCCTTCCATCAAGCGAACCATAATACTCACAATGAAATTTCGGTTTTAGAATTGATTCAGTCAAAATCAAAGAACCCTGAAGCGATTCAGCTTGAAAACGAAATGAACGCATATATGCATCTTTATTATTTCCTTCATTCACCCCCAATCCCAATAAGTCTTTACTTTGATCCCACCATTCCGGACGATATGAAATCAATCCCGCGTCCACATCGCGAGCAATTGGATGTTTAGGATACATCATCTCAAAATATTCATCAGTCAAATCTTGAGGAGACGGCATCACTTGTGGAACAAGATTATTTTCTCCAAAAATTTCTGCAAGTACGTTAAGATGCTTTTTTGTCAACCCTTCAATGCGTGGGATATCTAATAGCGGGGCAGATACTCCAAAATGTTCAGCGCGTTGCTCAAACTTCTGTTGCAACTCTAAAATTTGCTGTTGATAAGGAATAACTTCACACGATAATTCAGTAATTAATGTCTTCAGCTCTAATCGTAACGCACGCGTATCCTCCCGCAAAAAATCATACTCCATTTCAGGAACATTGTGAGCGGCATGAACTTTCTCCAACATTCTAATTAACTGCATCTGTACCTCATGCACTTTTTTTAATTTTTTTTGCGCCTCACTGCACGATATAATCTTTTTATTCATAGTTAATCAGTTATTATCCATGTCCCATTTCCTATGGTGAGATAGATAGCTAAAATGTATATCTTTTGTCGCCACCTACACGTCATCTACTCTTTTACACCTCATCTATTCTTTTTACGTCATCTTGAGCCGCAGCGAGATATCTCGTGATGATGGACGTGAACGAGATTTCTCACCCTTTCGAGGGATTCGAAATGACGTTTTCTTTTTACGTCATCTATTCTTTTTACGTCATA
>CAYVCS010000002.1:0-4180 GCA_964450455.1 uncultured Gammaproteobacteria bacterium
TATGGAAAAATATGGAATGACAGCACCATGGATTATTGACGCACTTTGTTCTAGGTTCCTACTCTAGCTTCTTAGGAACTAGCTTCTTAGCTTTTTAGGAAACGCGAACGTCAACGTCCTAAAAAGCTAACAAACTAATTCCTAAAAAGCTAGAGCAAAATATGTGGGACATTATCTCAATCGGCGATGCAACTATTGATACGCTCATGGAAATTGATGATGCGGCGGTGAATTGCGCGCTCAAAAAAGATCAGTGTCAATTGTGCTTGAACTATGGAGATAAAATTGTGGTGAATCATCTACAAAAAACCGTCGCAGGAAATGCCGCAAATAATGCTGTTGGATCAGCGCGCCTAGGTCTTCATACTGCATATTGTGGTATTGTAGGCGCTGACGACAACGGACAATGGATTTGTGATAAACTACACGATGAACATGTCGCGCTGGATTATGTAACACAACAAAAAAATGGTTCAACAAATGCATCAACCGTCATTAACTTTCAAGGCGAACGAACAATCCTCGTATATCATGCTCCGCGCAAATACACATTGCCGAAACTTTCTCCATCTCGTATGATCTACTACACGTCTGTCGGCGAACATCATGAACCTTATAATTCTGCAATTTCTACCTATATAAAAAAAACAGGTTCACTTCTTGCATATAATCCCGGATCACATCAAATCAAAGCAGGATACAATGTTATGAAACCAATTTTAGAACTATGTGAAATTATCTTTGTGAATAAAGAAGAAGCCGCGCGAATTCTTGGGAAAAAAAGTACCATTCCACAATTATTACACGGACTTCACGCAACAGGACCTCGTATTGTCGTCATTACTGATGGACCACAAGGGTCATACGCGTTTGATGGAGAACACTCATATCATATGGATATTACTAAAAGTCCTGTGGTGGAGCGAACTGGCGCAGGAGACGCTTACGCGACAGCATTTCTTGCGGCAATTCATTATGAACATCCAATTCCCGTTGCGATGTGTTGGGGAACATATAACAGCGCATCAGTCATCGGTAAAATTGGACCGCAAGCAGGATTGCTTTCAAAAAATAAAATTCTATTACAAACCAAAAAATTTCCTCTTAAAGCAATTATTTTATAATATGAGACCTTAGAGAAATGATGAGATTCGGGATGCTGGAGGGAGAAACGAGTGAGATGTACTCAAAAGTACATTGAACGAGGATCGCACCGAAGCACCCGAAGATCACATTTCTCTACGGTCTCAACATCATATGCTCGCAACACTCAATGACATTTTACCCAAAGCGCGTAAACAAAAGTATGCCATCGGCGCATTTAATATCAATAATTTAGAAATTGCGCAGGGAGTTGTGAACGCCGCCGTCGCGCTCAAAAGTCCTGTAATATTGCAAACTTCAGAAGGAGCGCTAGAATACGCGGGAATGGATTATCTTGCCGTAATCGTGCATGTAGCCGCAGAAAGTTCGCGCATTCCTATTGTATTTCATCTTGACCACGGAAAAAATATTGAACTTGTATTGGCCGCAATTGAAAGCGGATTATATTCTTCTGTCATGTTTGATGGATCTTCACTTCCCTATGAGGAAAATATCGCGTTGACAAAACTTGTTGTAAAAAAAGCTCATGCTCGTAACATTTCTGTTGAAGCAGAATTAGGACGAATTTTTGGACAAGAAGACACGGTTTCGGTTCAAGAAAGAGAAATCTTATATACTGACCCTGACGAGGCGCGAGAATTTGTACGGCAAACTCAATGTGATGCGCTTGCCGTTTCTATTGGAACAGCGCATGGAGCAATAAAAAGTATCGGAAAACCTCGTCTTGATATCAAACGACTTTCACTCATAGCAAAAGCGGTTTCTATCCCCCTTGTCTTGCATGGCGCATCATCAGTATCCCCTTCGTTAGTTACCCGTTTACATACATCGTGCCAAAAACTGAACGACTGCGAACGGTTGAGTGGAGCACGGGGAATTCCTATTTCGCAAGAAAAAAAAGCAATCATGGAAGGAATTTGTAAAATAAATGTTGATACAGATTTACGCATTGCATTCACCGTCGCAGTTCGCGAAACATTATTGAATGACCATCACGCCTACGATCCACGAACAATTCTCGGCCCTGCGCGCGATCTCATTTCCGAAGTGGTAGAAGAAAAAATACGATTATTTGGAAGTATGGGAAAAGGATAGTGGGTAATTTTTTATGATGACACAAACATATGAAAAAAATATTTATAACCAGACCAATTCCTTTAGCAGGAATTGAACTACTCAAACAATATCCTGATGCGGATGTTATACTACGCGATAAAGATTCTGCTATCTCACGAACTGAATTACTCGCATCCGTTCGTGGAATAGATGCATTGCTTTCTATTCTAACAGATACAATTGATGCAAAAGTTATGGATAGCGCGGGAAAAAATCTCAAAATAATTGCTAATTATGCAGTTGGAACCGACAACATTGATCTTGTCGCCGCCGCACAAAGAAATATTATGGTAACCAACACGCCAATTCCTGAACTTTCGGAGACCGTTGCAGACCATACCATGATGTTACTACTCGCACTTGCGCATAGGGTGATTGAAGCAGACACATTCGTCAGAAAAGGAAAATACAAAGCATGGAGTCCTGAATTATTATTAGGAACTGATGTGTACAAAAAAACTATCGGAATTATTGGTATGGGACATATCGGAGAATTAGTTGCTCGACGAGCGCATCATGGTTTTGGAATGCAAATATTGTATGAAAGCAGATCAGATAAACCAGAAATTGAACAAGAAATGCGTGCACAGCGTGTATCGCTCACTGAACTTCTTAAACAATCTGATTTTGTTTCAATCCATACACCACTTCTTCCTTCAACACGTCATTATGTAAGTGCACGCGAATTTTCATTGATGAAACCAACAGCATTTTTAATTAATACTGCGCGTGGACCAATTGTAAACGAAACTGATTTACTGCATGCGCTGAAAACGAACCAAATTGCTGGAGCTGGATTAGACGTCTTTGAATGCGAACCAAAAATTGGATGTAGCGCGCACAACCATCAACAATTCAAAACAATGAAAAATCTAATTCTCACTCCACACACTGCCAGCGCGACTCGCGAAACACGAACCGCTATGGCAATTTGCGCAGCCCAAAATATCATCAACATACTATCCCACCAACCACCACAAAATCCTGTAACCGTATAGGTGGTAGATCAACATGATATGCCATCCCAAATTTTGATGGTGTTGTCACCACTTCCCGAAACAATCCGTCCGTCGGAGAGGACTTGGAGTGTTCGCACCCAGTCGTTGTGTCCTTTCAGTGTTTCAAAAACATAGTAATCACCACGTTCGTCTGGTTTCCAAATTTTGATAGTGTTGTCATTGCTACCCGAAACAATTCGTCCGTCGGGGAAGGATTGAAGTGTTTCCACCCAACCTGTATGTCCCCCCAACTGCCTAAAAATGCGGTAATCTCCACGTTTATCTGGTTTCCAAATTCTGACTGTTTTATCATAGCATCCGGAAACAATCCGCCCGTCGGGTAGGAATTGGAGTGTAATCACTCCATTCGTTTGTCCTTTCAGCGTTTCAACAACGTGGTAACCACCATGTTCATCTGGTTTCCAAATTTTTATGGTGCCATCATCGCCTCCTGAAACAATTTGTAGATTGGTGAGAACTTGAAGTGTTCGCACCCAGTTCGTGTGACCTTCCAGTGTTTCAACAACGTGGTAATCACCATGTTCGTCTGGTTTCCAAATTTTGATGGTTTTGTCAGCGCTTCCCGAAATAATCCATAGATCGGGGAGTACTTGGAGTGTTAGTACCAAGCTCGTGTGTCCCTTCAGTGTTTCAACATTGTGGTAGTTACCATGTTCGTCTGGTTTCCAAATTATTATTTTACCATCACTGTATCCTGACACAATCCTCCCATCAGGAAGAACTTCGAGTGTCAATACTGTTCCCGTGTGTCCATCTAGTGTTTCAACATTGTGGTAGTTACCATATGCGTCGGGTTTCCAAATCTTGATGGTACAGTCAGCGCTTCCCGAAACAATTCGTAAATCTGGAAGGACATGGAGTGTTTTAACCTCGCCCGTGTGTCCCTCTAGTGTTGCACGTACAGAATAATCCTTTTTCATGGTGACGTGTTCTAATGTGCG
>CAYVCS010000003.1:0-7527 GCA_964450455.1 uncultured Gammaproteobacteria bacterium
GAATGATATAAAAAAACTCGGTCGCCTATTTTTAAACAAATAAATCTGTTGTCTATAACTTGACAACTTCTTTTTTATTATGTATGCTTATTGTATGGATCATTGACAATTAAAGGAGAAAAATTCATGCATCCTGAAGGTGGAATTGGAAGAACGATTAAACCATTTATTGAAGAAGGAGTAAGATCGTGGATTCGCTCTTCTTCTCGCGAACCATGGTTTCAGAATTTTTTATCTGTTGAAGAAGGCGCTGACGGAAAAGGTCGTTTGCGCGTTGGTCCGAATGGTAAATTTGGAACATATCCGCTTAACGTGAGTGTTGCCGCTATGATGGCGGCAGGTGGATATACGCAGATCCACATTCCTAAATATCCTATGATGGAATATATTCTCAATGAAATGATTGATGAGATAGGACCCAGTTTGAAACATGCATACGAAGAACGAAAGGGATCTCATACAACAGAAACAAACGCGAGGACAACAGTGGCTGAAACACGAACAGCGGGAACGCCAGAACAGAAAAATATATCTCCAGCAGATTTTTTGATGGAGATAGATCCGATGGAGCGGAAATGGTTTCGATATCATTTGCTTTTGTGGGAACGAACTGATGGTGAGGAGGGTAGAAAAGAAATTGCGCGTTTGATGAAACATTTGGATTCGGTGAAAGAAGCGAGTTTGTTAGGTCAAGCAGAGACGCTCGCAGAATTTAAACTTCTTATGCGTTTAACGCTAGAACCAAAAACACTGAAGGGTTCGGCAGGAAATTTTCTTGAGGATTTTGCTTCGATGACTGGTTGGCAGGAGGACACCGAAGAGGTGAAAGACAAGAAAAAAACAGAGGAATCATATTACAAAACAGAGTTGGATAAATTCAGGTCTAGGCCGTGGTGGCGAGTGATGCTTTGGCCGTTCTAAGGAGACAGTTCACATGAGAGCAATACATAAATTTGCAGAGCTTTTGGGGAAAGTTAAGGACGTCGGAGATTCATTCGCTCAATGGATATTTAACAGTGCATTGACAGTAGTGAAATGTATACAGTTAAGTGCTGTATGGCTTGCTGTATGTATCGCACTGTTTATATTCAATCCATTGATTGTCACAGGATTGTACGGTGTCGGATTGGTTTCTGCCGGAAAAAATTTGCTGTTTATTGCGTGGTTTTTTTCGTCAGTTATTATGTTTGTGTCGCTCATCATCTGTTATCTTGCGGGACAGATGCTGAAAGTAGTTGATCAATTTGACGAAAAAATTGATCTTTCGATGATAAAAACGATTGATTCTGCGATTCAGCATATTGCAAGCGCATTTGGCTGGATAAGTATTGTTGAGTTCTTGGCGTATTTGTTGCCGTTTGAACATCATCCTAAGTTTTTGATGGTGTTTATGGGTTTTTTCCTGCTTGCCGCCTTGCTCAATATGGGATGGGTTTTGACCCCTCCGCGTATGATTCAATGGATTTTGAATAAAGCTGTTTTGATGGGGTTGGTTGGATTGATTTTGTTTGTAGCACGTCCATTGATCGGTTCTGTCGTTTCACACGTTGCGCCAAATTTGTATGTTCAATACGAAGGATCGGCTGATGCGGCGTCTTCAGGAGTATCTGACACTCTTGATAGATTTGGTGCATCAGTTCTGAACTGGAGTAAGCAAAAAACAGAACAAGCGACTGAATTTTTTGGGGGAGACAAAGCTGATAAATTGTCAGAACATCCTCATGCAACTGATAAGCAACAAGATAATGACGACAATACATATGAATCGGATTCTGATGACGAATTTCAAAAACAACTAGACGCCGCATTGCACGATTAAGTCGTGCGGACCCTCACGAGGGTCCTTTTTTTGTACGGCATCTCAAGTTGCAGAATTCGATACGTCCCACACCCACCACCTACGTCATTTCGAATCCCTCGGAAGGGTGAGAAATCTCGTCAGCGTCCACTGTGACGAGATTTCTCGTTGCGACTCGAAATGACGTACAATGTGTGTCAATCTAAAATCTATCTGTTTTCATGCACATAGTGGTTTTATATAAAATGTGTTACAATATATTCACCGTATGGAAACACGGAAAAAAGAAAAGATTGGTGCAGCAATTTTTGGGGTTTTTGCCTTGTTGTTTTTAGTTTTAGGAATACGAAAATTTGATGAGCGACTGTATGGGCCACGACATTCACAAAAAACTCCTCAACAACTAAGTTTTGATGTGCAACAGCAATTTGATGGGACGCTTGATACTGACAAAGATGGATTGAGTGATTTAGAAGAAAAAACTGTGTATCAAACGAGCGCGTATGTTGCGGATTCTGATTCAGACGGAGTTGATGATGGACTTGAAATTGCTCGTGGAGAAAATCCCTTGTGTCCTATTGGACAGACGTGTGTAAAGGGAAGCACCGCGGGAAATTTTGGACAGGAAAATGCGGTGTTTTCTACACTTGGTTCTGCTCAAACAAACGCGCAAAATTCCGCTCAATCACTTTCAACTACAAAACTCAAACCAGAAGAAATTAGGAAAATGTTAGTGGATGCGGGAGCAGACGCGCAAGCTCTCGCAAAAGTTCCTGATGATCAATTACAAAAAATATATGATGAAACCGCTGGGTCAGAACAATTTTCCGAACAGCAAAAAATTATACAAGCGTTTCAAGGACAAAATCCGAAACAGTTACGAGAGATTCTTCTCGGGCAGGGAGTTTCTAAAGAAGAATTAAATAAAATTTCAGATGAACAATTGTCAGAGTTGTTTAAACAAGCACTACAAAAGGGAAGTTAAGAATCATGTTATCTAAAATTCCTGATGAAGGAATGTGGGAGATTGTGCTAGCTAGAATTCAAACTACATACGTATGAATCAAGTTTTCACCAAACATATCAAAATAATCGTAATTGTTTTTGTGTTGATGAACATAATGTTTCCTTCCGTGTCGTATGCTCAATTGGTTGTATCTGATCCGGGAAATATTGCGGTTCAAGCTGCAAAATGGGCGTGGGAAAAAGGAGGTGCAGCGGCGTTTGATGCCCTTATAACGGCGGGAAAAGTCGCGCTCGTCAACACCGCAAAAAACTTTTTTCAACGTCTTGCATATGATTCTGCGACATATGTTGGTTCTGGTGGGAGTGGACAAGCTCCGCAACTATTCACGAGCAATTGGGATACCTATCTTGAAGACGCGGGAAAAGCGGCAGTTGGCGATACATTGGATTCATTAGGCGATAGTTGGGGAGTTGATTTTTGCGCTCCAGGAGGAGGCAATCCTGCATTAAAAATTGATATTTTTCTTGGACTTGATGGAATTGGTGGGCTAGGAGGAGCAGAAACAAAAAAACCCGAACCACCAAAATGTACGCTGGATAATTTTAAAAATAATATAGATGGATTTATAGATAGATTTGATGATTCAGAATCATTGTTAAATGAAGTTGGTGTTCAATTTAACGCTGGTGGAAACGATCTTTCATCAACACTTTCATTATTTGGCAAAGTTCAAGAAGAAAAAAAGAAAGCAGAAGAAGCGACAGAAGCAGAGCGAAAACAAAATGATGGATATAAAGACAAAAAAAGTACAGTTGCAAAAAATATCGCAACTCCTGGTTCATATATCGCGCAAGAATCATTTGGAACAACGCCAGATAAATTAAATGCCACCACAAAAGAGCAGGTTTCAGCAATGAGCACGAGTGAATCATTACAATATATTCTCGCCAACACATCGGTTGTATTTTTAAACACGATGTCCCAAACCATGATAAAGAAATTAACGGATCAAGGTTTGATTACAGCTGGGCAGATTTTGGCGAGTTTAAAAGGTGGTGGTGGAAGTGGAGGTGATTCACTCTCGTCGCCAACAGCCGCGATAGGTTTTGTAGGACGTGAAGCATCGCAACTTGCGTATGCGGATTTATTGACACCACGAATAACGACAGGAGGAGAGTTTAGTTTGCTCACCGAGTTTGCCGCGTGTCCTCAAACATTTCGTAAACCAAACAATTGTGTTGTAGACCAGCAATTTGTGCTCGCCGTTAATTCTATCAATCAAGGTGAACCATTAAGTATTAAAGGCGCTATTGCAAAAGGTTTATTACACGGTGATTGGAAATTATTTTCACCACAACATGATTTAAACACGAGTTTTGAATGTTATAGTTCTGGATATTGTCATTCAAATCTCGTAAAATTGCGTCGCGCGCGCATTATTCCCGTTGGATTTGAACTCGCCGCCGCAGAATCACCAAAACAAAATCCTTGGACATTGGGTGAAGTAGTTGCAGGATTTGATAAGTGTAATGCAGATGGTCAACGTGATGAAGACAATCTGTTCTGTCATTTGATTGACCCAAATTGGATTTTGAAAGCGCCACCACTTAGGTGTAACGCTCGCGCATTCGGGCAAACGTTATCTGCTTCTGGCGTGAATACGCGTGATGAAGTGTGTGTTGATGTGCAAGATTGTCCCGTAACGGATGATAAAGGACAGTGTGTGGGTTCATGGGGATATTGTATGCAGGAAAAAAATGTATGGCGATTGAACGCAGATGTATGTCCCGCGCAATTTGCCTCGTGTCAGCTATATTCTGGACGTGTAGGAGGTGATATTGCATTGCTTTCCACAACAGTTGACCACAGTATTTGTGATGCGAGCAATGTGGGGTGTCGGAGGTATCTTTCAGCGAAAGAAGTAGATCAAGTTACAGGAAATTCCAAATTCATTGATAAACCGTTTATTAAAAATTTATTAGGTGAGTATGATGATATTATTGGCGTATCTGCAGAAAATACTGATAATACAAATCGTTTTTTCAACAAAGAAATTTCACAATGTCAGCCGACAGATAAAGGATGTACAGGGATAGTTCGGACAGATACTAGTTTGCTCAACGTACAAATCGCGCCGGATTACTTAAATTGTTATCTTCAAGTATCCGCTTCGGCAAGTTTTGCACTTCCCGTCACCGCAGAAGACGCGCAAAAACTTGCTGAAAGAAAAGGATGTGAAGATTATGCTCCTGTGTGTGGAGAAGAAGAAATTGGCTGTAAAATGTATACACCATTTCGTGGCGGAAATGCGATAACCGGTATTGCAACACAGGGTGATCGCTGTCCTGCGTCGTGCGTTGGGTATGATACCTATAAACAAGAAGCAACAAATTTTGAAAATTCTGTGTTTCCGAAGTTTTTTATTCCTGCAAGCGCGAAACAATGTTCATTTGACGCGCTTGGATGCGATGAGTTTACAAATCTGGATAAACAAGCCGAAGGTGGGGAAGGTAGAGAATACTATTCATTTGTCAGGTCATGTGAAAAACCAATTGGCGTGATTCCAAATTTCTATACGTGGGAAGGTTCCGAACAGAACGGTTATCAACTACAACTTCATCATCTCGCAAAAGCGTTGGACGAATCACCACGCTACAACAATCCCTTAAAGATTGCAGAATATGAAACGTTATGTAATTCGGGAACGTATGGAAAAAATCCTGACTGTCGTGAATTCTACAATAGTTCAGGAAATATTGCGTATCGTTTGATGTCAAAAACTATTTCTATTTCAGATGATTGTCATCCTCTGCGACGCACGGGCGCGACGTCAATAGATTGTAATGCGAACGGCGGAACGTGGAATGATAACGGCAGTGTTTGTATTTACAAAGCAATCCCTGTTGAATCAACACAATGTTCAGCGCAAAATGCGGGATGTCGCGCGTATCAAGGAAAAGGCGGAGCAGATGATATCCGTGTGATTGACGAGGATTTTGAGAATTTTGATAATGGATTGCCTGCGGCACTTTTGTCCAAGAATACTAACGAAATTTCTTCAGAATCTTTGTTGGTCGGGGGACATTCTTTGAGAATTAAAGAAAATATTGATGTACAAGAATTTGAATTTGCTACTACAATACAAAAAGGCGCTACATATAGTATTTCGTTTTGGGCGAAAGGAACTGGTATACTGTCGGTTAAATTTACTACTAATCCACCACTATTATTTACTGACGCATCGGGTACAGTACCTTCATCACGCAAACTCAACCCTACATGGAAGCAGTACACGTTTGGTCCTGTGCGTATTCCGGATGACACGACAGCAACGAATACGCATGTGTATATTTTTGCAAGTGGTACGACATCTGATTTTTACATAGACAATCTCATTCTGACACAAGGCGATTTCCACGCGCTTATCAAAGATTCTTATAAAACACCTAATGTGTGTGACGCGAATCAAGCTGATGATAAACCGGGCTCCGCGCTTGGATGTGAAGCATATAAAGATTCTGAACAACAAAATTATACACTTACTTCATTTTCCAATTTATGTCGTGAAGCGGCGATTGGATGCGAGAAAATTGTTGATACACGAAATACCGAGCAGACGACAGCTGTTTCATATAACACAAACGAGTCATCGTCGCTCGGCATTAAAAATACTAATCCAAACGACAATATTCGTATTGGGAAAGACCGTTTATTGAATCTTGTCTTAAAACAGGAACATCTGTGTTCTCCTGCGGCGAAAGGATGTACTGAATTAGGTTACAAACATCTTGAAGGTGATTCGTATGCGATTGATACCGTATATCTTTTGAATAATCCGAGCAATTATGAAAAAACATTGTGTCATGCAGAAGCAGATGGATGTGACGCATTTTCAAGTAAACAAGGTGTGAGCTATTTCAAAGATCCAAAATCAACTGGACGCTTGTGTGAATATCGTGATTCGGCGACGATTGCTGACGTGAAAGAACCATCTGGCTGGTTCCAAAAAGGAGTAAAGGAGAAAAATGGCGATGATGTCCCATGCAGTCCAACATTCCTTCAATCTGGCAATCAGTATGGTATTTGGAAATCAACTGACCCGCAGTACGACGCGGAAGGACGCAAGGCAGGGCTGTGCGACGCGAAACAAGACCAATGTTTTGAACTTGTTGACAGAACAGATACAGATAGCAAAGGAAAACCTAAATCCTATTTTGTCATAGATAACATCAAACTAGACAGAAAATCCTGTCAAGGAAAAGTATCCCGCGAAGAAGGATGTGTCCTATTTGACGACACACGCGATCCTTTCAAAAAATATTCGGCAACAGCCGCATACGCAGGAAGTGAAAAAAAGTTTGACGCGTTAGTTAGCGCGAGTGAGTTTCCTTTGAATTCTGCTTTTGATCCTGCATCAGGTTGTAATGCGGAACTTATTACTGCGATTAATATCTATGACGGAAGCCCTATTTCACAAAACAACATCTGTACTTTATTGACAGAAGGAACGCTCAAGGATGTATGTAACGGTACGTCACCTAATAAGTCGTTAGGTGCATCAAAGGATGAAGAAAAAGCATTAATAAATATTTTGAACCAGTATACCACAGGATGTTATCAAAAAGCCGCTGGTTCAAACACCATTCTTAAAGTCAAACGCGACAGAGAATGTTCTCAATGGCTTTCACCAAACAGTTTTACGTCAGTTCCCAATGCGCCAGCAGGCAGACAAAAACAAGTTACCGGACTCGGTGTGTGTGAG
>CAYVCS010000004.1:0-6241 GCA_964450455.1 uncultured Gammaproteobacteria bacterium
GAAGGATTTACTCGCGTTGCAGTTATCAGCGGAGTCGGCGTGCGAGAATATTATAGAAAATTAGGATATGAATTAGAGGGAACGTATATGATAAAGGATTGTAAAAAAGAGCTTTAAAAATACGCCAACACACGTCATTTCGGGCATAAAGGACAAAATGCATTGGTAATTTCATCTTTTTACGAGGTGTAAAAACCATCTAAAATAACTTTCTCGTCGTTGTGGAGCGAGTCCTCTGTGTTGCCGATAGCGTGCCTTAAGTCGGGAAAAATAACCTTCAAGCGCGTTGGTTGTCGATGGTATTTTTTTGTCATGTAAAAAATAAAACATATCAGGTAACGCATTGAGTAACATACTTCTTGCTCGTACAAGATCGCTTACGATTGGTCCAGTAATTTTTCCTGACAATAACTTTTTTCCATAACGTTTGTCCCAGTCGTTAACTGATCGTAAAAATTCTTTTGCAGTTTTTTTAGTATTGATCTCGGTAACGAGACGAAATAATATTCTTAGTTTTTGCGCATCAATTCTTTTTGGTTTCGCTCTGCACCACATGAGTCCTTGTCGTTGTATATGCACGATACATCGCTGTATCGTCATCTGTGGCCATACGCGTCGCAATGCGTTCAAAATAGCTTGATTTCCGTCAGTAGTAACGCTTTTTGGATACATACCTTGTTCACGTAACTCGTTAAATAATGTGATGAGTTCACGTCGTTTTTCTTTCACTCCGTACCTCCCCGTAACCACGTGATTGTCCTGTGAATCCATGATAACAAACAGTCCATTTTTTCTTCCTTCAATAAACGTTCCATCGCAGAGCAGGTACTGACACTCACTGAAGTCTGATTCAAAAACTGGTACTGATGCTAAAGAAGTATGTATGACTCGCTTCAACTTCTTCACATTAAGACCGTTGATAGTTGCAAGCTGTCGTACGCTGTATCCTTCCCTAATCCATCGTTGAAACAATTTACTTTCTTGAAATTTTTTTACTGCTCTATTAAACCAACGAAACGTTTTTTTACAATCGTTACAAAAATAAATTTGCCTTCCATTTCTGTCCTTACCGTAACGTTGTACTAATGATCCTCGACAGACACTACACCGTTTTTTTCTTCATAATTCAAAGTAGTTTAATATTGATTCCAGTTTACCGCTAAATTAAGATTTAAACAACCAATTTTCCCAATGCATTTTGTCCTTTATGCCCATTTCGAATCCCTCGAAACGGTGAGAAATCTCGTCAGCGTCCGCCGTTACGAGATCTCTCGTTGCGACTCGAGATGACGTAAAACGGATATGTCATTTTGTCCACCGACACCCAACACGTCATTTCGAATCCCTTGCAAGGGTGAGAAATCTCGTCAGCGTCCGTGTCATCACGAAATCTCTTCCGCGACATCTCGCCGAAGGCGAGTGCGCGGATCCGTGCGACCCGACTTTAGTCGGGGACGTCTCGGACGTTGCGACTTACGATAACGTGTTAGCGGTCTAATCGCAAATAACTTTCTATAAAAGGCATCACATTTCCTTCAAGAACGTCATCGGGATTTCCAGATTCATATCCTGTTCGGGTATCTTTTACTAAATGGTATGGATGCAAAACGTACGAACGAATTTGATTTCCCCATGCGGCTTCATTATATTCTCCTCGTAATTTTTGCACCTCTTCTTTACGCTCATTATATTTCATCTGCATCAATTTTGCCACTATCATTTTCATTGCGCGTTCTTTATTTTGCAATTGTGATCGTTCTGATTGACATGCCACAACAATTCCTGTTGGTTCATGTGTAATACGAACGGCGGTTTCGTTTTTTTGAACATTTTGTCCGCCTTTTCCTGACGCTAAAAATGTATCAAGTCGTAAATCACGCGGGTCTATTTCAACCATTTCAACACTCAAAAGTTCAGGAAGTACTTCCACTAACGCAAACGATGTGTGTCGCATCTTTTCAGAATCAAAGGGAGAAATACGAACAAGACGATGCACACCATGTTCTGCCTTCAAATACCCAAACGCATACCGCCCTTGAATTTCAAGCGTAGCGCTTTTTATTCCCGCTTCTTCACCACGCGTCTCATGAAACATTTCTACTTTCCACCCCTGCTGTTGAGCAAAACGCCCATACATTCTAAGTAACATTCCAGCCCAATCCATGGCGTCAGTTCCGCCAGTGCCTGCGTGAATTGATACAATTGCATTATGGTCATCATATTCACCATCCATCAACGCCGTTAACTCCATCCTGTTTAATTGTTGTTCAAGACGTATCAATTGCTGTCCTAATTCCGACACTGCGAGAATATCATTACCAGAGTGTAATTTCATCAATTCAAGGAGCTCATGAGCATCATGCGAAAGCTGTTCCCATTGTTCTATCTCGTGCGCAAGTGCTCCATGTTCCTGCGATATCTTTTGAGCTTCAATCACATTATTCCAAAAATCTGATTTCGCCATCTGTTTTTCATATGCAATGAGTTGGTTCTTTTTTTCATCCAATTTCAAAATCGCGCATGTTGCTGAAATGCGTTCAGAAATAATGATAATTTTTTTTATTAGTTCATCCATACCTTAAAAAAGTTATGAGAAATTAACTTGCGAGCTTCAGCTCTACCTACACAACTCATCAACTCGTTCAGTGTAATGTTTCTTAGGATATTTGTCGAGAATAAAAATTAGGTTGTCTTGTGCTCAACAAAAAAACATGGCGAGTGCCATGTTTTTTCTACAACGGAATATGCTTATACACCTCAACCTAACATACTACATCATTCCACCCATACCTCCCATTCCACCTTGTCCTCCTGCTGGCGGATGTTTTTCTGGAATATCAGCAACCAATGCTTCAGTCATCAAAATCATTCCTGCGATAGATGCGGCATTTTGCAGAGCAGTGCGCGCAACTTTAGTTGGGTCAATAATTCCCGCGAGCGACAAATCTTCATAGATATTTTTTTCTGCGTTATATCCGATTGCTCCTTCTTGTTTTTTAACATGTTCAACAACAACTGCTCCGTCTTCTCCGGCATTTATCGCAATCTGACGCATCGGTTCTTCTAGAGCGCGTCGTATAATCTGAACTCCCATCGCTTCATCGCCAACAACATGTTCATTTCCTAATACTGATAATGCGCGCACATAGGCGACTCCTCCACCCGGCACAATTCCTTCTGCAACAGCCGCTTTTGTCGCGGAAATTGCATCTTCAATTCTCTGCTTTACTTCTTTCATTTCAGTTTCTGTCGCCGCGCCAACTTTTATCACACCAACTCCTCCAGCTAATTTTGCAAGACGTTCTTGCAATTTTTCGCGGTCAAAATCAGATGTGGTATTCAGAAGTACGCATCTTAATTGTTCCGCCCGATCTTTTACAGCTTCTTTACTTCCTTTTCCTTCAACAATTGTTGTTGAATCTTTATCAGCAATCACTTTTCTCGCTCGACCCAAATCAGTAAGTTGCACGTTTTCTAATTTCATACCAACTTCTTCAGAAACCAATTTTCCTCCTGTCAAAATTGCAATATCCTGCAAGACCTCTTTTCTACGGTCACCAAATCCAGGAGCTTTGATGGCAAGTGTATTAAACGTTCCGCGTAATTTATTGACAACAAGAGTTGTGAGCGCCGCGCCATCAACATCTTCACAGATAACCACTAATTCTTTTACGCCACTTGCCGCAACTTTTTCCAAGATAGGAACGATGTCCTCAATTGACGAAATCTTTTTTTCGTACAACAAAATATATGGTTCATTATATACTGATTCCATTCGTGCAGTATCCGTAATCATATAGGGTGAAATGTATCCACGATCAAAACGCATTCCTTTCACCACTTCGTGCGAAACACCAAATGTTTGTGATTCTTCAACCGTAATCACGATATCTTTTATATCCGAAAGCGTGCCAGAAATTTCTGCAATCACTTCTGCAATCTTTTTTCCAATTTGTGGATCATTTGCCGAAATGCTCGCAACTTGAGCTATTTCTTCATTTGTTTTCACGGGTTTAGAAAGTTGTTTCAACGCTTCAACAACTTTCTCAACTGCTTTTTCAATTCCGCGCTTAATAAGAGTAGGATTAGCTCCGGCCGTTACCATCTTCACCCCTTGATGCACAATCGCTTGCGCCAAAACTGTCGCAGTTGTTGTTCCATCTCCCGCAACATCATTTGTTTTGCTCGCAACTTCTTTAACGAGTTCAGCTCCAAGATTTTGAAATGGATCTTCAAGTTCAATTTCTTTTGCAACCGAAACACCATCTTTTGTGATGAGTGGTGATCCATACCCACGACCAATCACGACGTTTCGTCCTTTTGGTCCCATAGTAACTCGCACCGCATCCGCAAGTTTATCCAATCCTTCTTTCAAACGATCTCGCGCATCCGCATGAAATGTTAGTTGTTTTGCCATATCGTAAATATGAATTAATAAATTAACCAATGATTGCCAAAATATCAGAATCAGCAATCATCAAATATTCTTCTTTTTCAATTTTTATTTCATCAGGAGAATATTTTTTGAACAACACTATTTGACCTTTTGAAACCGACATAACAGCTCGTTTTCCATCTTGCAAAATTTTTCCCGGACCAACTGCGATAACTTCTCCCTGTTCTGGACGAGCTTTATCCACGCTTTCAGGCACTATAATGCCACTTGCAGTTGTTTCTTTTGCGACAACTGCTTTGACCAAAACCTTGTCGTGTAATGGGGTTACGTTCATACGATACGAATTAGATAAATAAATAAAACTTTTTTACCTGATAATTATAGTAAACATTATGTTACTCAAAAAACAATAGTTTGTCAATACTCTAAAATTAGAAAAAAAGTTCATTTTTTTGGCAACAATTAGCACTCATCCACAACGAGTGCTAATCCGATGAAATACACGAGAACCATTGACAAGTATGTAAAAATATGATATATTCATCCTAGTTTCTCGTTCTTTTTACACATCTCATGCACGGAGTAATGCAATGTTGTCACGTCAACCAAAAGTTTTCATTCCACTTCCGAACGCAGATGCAACGCATGTTCTGGTGCTGATGCGTCCCTCGCTTCCCGCGCGTAGAATCCCACACGCGCTCGGAGATCGTTCATTGTCTGTTGAAGGACACGCGTTGTGCAACGATGTTGCCGAGGAATATTCGTTTGTCCGTAATCGTGTTTTGAATCCTCGTTTTGGAACAGCATCTTTTTTCTGTGCTCCAGATTTCATGTCAGCATTTACGTCGGGAATGATTTTCCGTCCACTCGCGATTATGGAAGATGCGCGTCTTTCACACGATTTCAGTTTGTGGAAGATCAATGATGGCGAATGGTATAATGCTCTTCGTCAACGTAAATTGACGCTTGAGAATGCGCTCGACGAAGCATGGAATAATCGCGATGCATTGTTTCCGGATTACGATGCAAGAATGGAACAATTCCATAGTTTTGTGTTTGATGCTGACCTCGTGAATCGTTCGCGTTGTCGCATTGCGGTTTGTGATGATCCACTCATCAGCTTTTTTGCCGCAGAGCATGATGACTGCGAAGATCCACACATCAAACTTGGATTGTTTTCCTGCCAATCTCTCTTTGTGTTTCATAACAACAAGAGAGTTGTCAGCATGTATCGTTTTCATCCATCAGCAACGCTCGCTCGTTTGCAGATGGTTAAGAGATAGGATGAATTGAAAAATTTTAGATTGATGATTTTAGATTTTAGATTGTAGATTCTAGATTGTAGATTGCTTTACGGGAGATGTTTATTCATCTCCTTTTTTTGTTGATAAAAATACCGAACATAGTCCTAATACTTTATGTACGCGTGATTTCAATCATTCTTTTAAACGTCATTTCGAATCCCTCGCAAGGGTGAGAAATCTCGTCCACGTCCACGCCGTCACGAGATCTCTCGTTGCGACATACGATGACGTAAAATGGAAACGTCATTTCGGGCACCCACCCACCCACGTCATTTAGAATTCCTCACCCACCCACGTCATTTCGAATCCCTCGGAATGGTGAGAAATCTCGTCCACGTCCACGCCGTCACGAGATCTCTCGTTGCGACTCGAGATGACGTAAAATTGACACGTCATTTCGAATCCCTCGCAAGGGTGAGAAATCTCGTCAACGTCCGTGTCATCACGAGATCTCTCGTTGCGACTCGAGATGACGTAAAATGGAAACGTCATTTCGAATCCACCCACCCACGTCATTTCGAATCCCTCGAAAGGGTGAGAA
>CAYVCS010000005.1:0-25571 GCA_964450455.1 uncultured Gammaproteobacteria bacterium
TGGCTCGGCACACCTTGGAACCACGTTAAATCGCATGAAGCCGCCGCCAAATATCTCGTTATGACTGACATTGAAACGCAGTACCAAGTAAAGATCGATTACAAGACGCTAAAAATGCCAGTTTTGATGATCTGGGGTTCAAAAGACACAAAAGTTACACCACTTGAACGAGCAAAAGAAATTCATACAGAAATCCCACAATCAAAACTGGCCATCATAGATGGCGGTGGACACCTTGCTCTTTATACCCACACCGATCAAGCAGTAAGTGAAATAGTCGAATGGGCGAAAACATTGGAGTAAAATTTTCTTCTCGCTTTGAAATTACTGAAATGCATTTATTTTACTCTCACTCTCCCTTAGGAACGTTGCACTCTAGCTCGGCCTTCGGCTCGGCTAACAGCGCACATACGGCTTCGCTCGGTTGCACCTTGCTACGCTTATATTTGCCAGCGGTCGCCCTGTGGGCATAGTATATCGCTGGCAAACATCGTATGTGCGCAAACGTACTATTTAGTCGCCGTTATGGTAAGTGGAGTACATGCTGAAGTTGTGGAATTAGTATACAGAATTGAGCAAGAAATTTCGTATGTTCCTTGTGACACATCTTTTGAATATAAAACATAGTTCATTGTTTTTGAAATGTTATTCTCAAAAACATCTAATTCTTTTTTCTCATGCGTAGTGGAATGTACGCGTGTGAGTGTAATTTTTTGTATATGATGTGGTTGTGTAACTGCAAGTTGCATGGTGAAGGGAAAATCAACTGCGGATAATAATGTATTAGGAGGAGGATAGGTAAAACGAACGGTTGGTATATCTGGTTCTCCTATTAAGTTTACATCAATTTTTGTGGCAGAAACGTTAAAATTTGGGTCATATGCGCGCGCTTCAAGTGTGTGAAATCCTTTTTCAAATGATGATAGAGAAAGCGAAGTTTCAAATGATGGTGAATTTATTGCTTCAGAAATTAATTCGCCATCAAGAAAATAGCGAACACGTGTTACGCCAAACAGAGCAGAGGTTTCAACACGTGCTACTACAAAACGATCAACACTGACTCCTGCGAAAGGTTCTATAAATCTAATTGTTGGATTATATTCTGGTTTGTGAACATCATCAAATTCAGTTGGTGGTTCTGAAATAGTAAGTGCAACTTTTCCTGAAACAGAATCTTCTTTCACAGCCCATTTTTTAACCGCATTTTCCCACGCAGTATATTGTGGGTCATCAGATGGGTTGAGAGGAGGTGGCCCTAGTGGGTCATCTTTATTTACATGAAATAAAATATCATGTCCAACAAAGAAAACTTTTTTCTCACGAGTTTCAGGTGGAGTAAATTCATTTGCGAGTTTTCCTGACACAGAATCTATCTCTAGTTTAATTATACCAGGATCAACTCCTTGAAAAATTGGTTTTTGCGATTCAGTTTTTGTGGGAAGTTCAAAAGTTTCTATAGGAGTTTTTTGTAAAACTCGTTTCATAAATCCATTCCAAATACCACCAGCGGAACTTGAGCCACCTGCTCCTTTTTTCATTTGAGTATTATCGTTGTTTCCTGTCCATACACCAACAGCAATGGACGGAGTATAGCCAAGTAGCCACCCATCACGATAATCATTTGTGGTGCCTGTTTTTGCGGCAACAGGACGGTCTCCTAGTTGTAGATGTGAACGTTCGCCAAAGATAAACGCGCGACTTGCGTTATCTGATAAAACATTAGTGAGTGTGAGAACCGCATTTTTATCAATGACTTGTTGAGGGGTTTGTGGTGAATGTTTAAATAGTTCAACATTATCATGGTCGCGCACTTCAAGAATCGCGACTGTTTTAATAAATACTCCTTCTCGAGCAAATACAGCATATGCCGCGGTGTGTTCAAGAAGTGAAACTTCTCCTCCACCTAGAACTAACGACAATCCAAATCGTGAGCGATCATTGAGCGTTGTGTATCCTAGTTTTTTTGCCACATCAAGTACATACTCAATTCCCGACAAATACAGCATTTTGACTGCGGGAATGTTGAGTGAACCTTGTAGTGCAGTACGTAGAGACACAGGGCCATACTCTTTTAGATTGTAATTTCGTGGTTCATATGGTTTTCCGTCTGAATTAGTAAATGTTGTTTCAACGTCATACACAATTGTTTCTGGAGTGTATCCTTTTTCAAATGCTGAAACATACACAATTGGTTTAAACGATGAACCTGGCTGTCGTGGACTTGTCGCGACATTAAATTCACCATCATATTCTTTATCAAAAAAATTTCGCGAACCAACAAGCGCGCGAATTTCGCCTGTAGGAACATCAAGCGCGACGAGTGCGGCATTGCGAGCGTCGTATGTTTTGATATTTATTTCAACTCCTTTGGTAATTTCTTCCTCCGCAATAGTTTGAGCGTCCATATCAAGTGAAGTGATAACAGACAATCCTCCATCTTGTATTGTTTTTTCTCCTAATGTTTCACTTAATTGTTCCATAACCATCATCACAAAATGAGGAGCGCGGATGCTGTTATCAATTCTCTGTTTCACGTCACTTATTTCTGATTTTGCCGTTTTTGCATCAGTATCATTAACAAAATTCTGTTGAACCATAAGGTCTAAAATATAATCTCGCCGTTTTCGCAATTCTTCCGCATTGTTTAAGTAGCGAGTAGGCGCTTGTGGTAATGCGGCAAGTGTCGCCGCCTCCGCGAGTGTAATATCTTTTGCGGATTTTCCAAAATATCCTTGCGCCGCTGCTTCTATACCATAATTTGTAGAACCATACGGAATTTCATTAAAATAAAGTTGTAAAATTTCTTGCTTAGAATATTTTTTTTCAAGCTGGAGCGCGAGCAGAGCTTCTTTAAGTTTTCTTGTCAGTGAGTGTTCATTTCCAATGATGGCATTTTTAATGAGTTGTTGTGTAAGAGTTGATGCACCTCCTTTTCCGGATTTTCTCCCTAAAATATTTGAAAGGATTGCGCGCGCGATGCTTTTGAATGCTATTCCTTTATGCGCATAAAAATTTTTATCTTCAACCGCAAGCGTCGCTTCAACAGCAAATTTTGGAATATCAGATACAAGAATAAATGTACGTTTTTGTTCATTAAAAATTTCATGTAAGAGAATTTTTCCCGTCCTGTCATATATTTTTGTTGTTTGTCCGATTTGACGACTCGCTAGTTGTTGTGGGTCAGGAAGGTCGCGAGCGATAATAGCAACAAAAATAGTAAGAAAAATAAATCCAATAAGAATCATGATGAAACTGTATTTAAGCAATTTTCCAAAAATCTTAAGTTTACTGTGTGCTGGCTTTTTTTTATTTTTATGTGTCATAGTGATACGCATATATTGTATTTTAGTTGAATCTTCATGAGTATGCAACGTATTGACGAAATGTCGTAATTATGGTATAGTTTTCTGGTTGAAATCGCTGAATATGTTTGATGGTCGTTATGTTTTGAATTAGACGAAATTCAGCGAAGAATACTCATTTAAGCCAAAAAAATATGTTACAAAACTTTCTTGCATCTGCAACTACATCTCTGTTAACGGTTACAACTGCTTTTTCTGCTCTGCCAATTGGTGTTTCTGTAACGCCAACATTTATGAATAATGTTGCGCGAGATGCCGCAACAACCGCCATTGAATCAATTGAAAATTTAGAGGTGATTAGTACTCCCGATAGATTGCCTATATCAGATGAACGTCCTCGTGTAAAAAAGATTTCAATTACTGCGTATTCTTCAACTGCGGATCAGACCGACTCAAGTCCGTTTATTACCGCAAACGGAACAGTTGTGGCTGACGGCGTTGTAGCTGCAAATTTTTTGCCATTTGGTACACGTGTTCGTATTCCAAAATTATATGGAGATAAAGAATTTGTTGTTGCAGATAGAATGAACAAACGATTCAATCAAAAAATTGATATTTGGATGCCCTCACGTATACAGGCACAACAATTTGGTTTGCGTTATGAAGAAATTGAAATTTTGCCCGCACATAGCACGATGAAACGCTAAATAAAGCACCAGATTGACGAATTCAAAGAACAGGCATACAGTATGCCTGTTCTTTTGTTGTGGTCTTTAACAATGGAGGTGTTCTACATGCTCTTCTCTTTACCTGTGTGGCAAGTTGACTATGAGGCGCGACGCATTGAGTTGCAAGAATTGTTAAGTGTTTGCTATAAGTTGTTGTATAAGTCTGCTATATGTTCAGTTGTCATAATAATTATAACAATTTGGATGTTCAATGCGCATTATTTTTTTATGGGTGCATTGTGTTTTTTATTTGCGTATCTAGCGAATGCACAAACTGCAGCGTCGTATGTTCAACAACAAAGGATTTGTCGCCTGTTACTTTATGTTGAGCTGAAATTAGAGCAACAACGAGCGGATAGGAAAAATGGAGTGTACGATGATTGAGTTTAGCGTAATAGGAATGTTTGTTACAGTTTTTGGTGTGTTTCTGTTGTTCTGTTTTCTGACGTTAGTGTGGACGCCACAATTTGATGAAGACAAAAAAACAGATGACGCTAAAGTTTTTAGAAAAGATGCATCGCAATTATTTTTTTTGTTTGTGATGAGTGCAGTGCTTATTGGAATTGGCATCACGATAGTAAAAGCATCGTTGTAGAGTTAGGCGGTATATCCGCCTTTTTTATTTGACTAAAATGTCTGATTGGTGATATATATGTGATGTTCTTTAACAAATGGAGTCAAAAAAATGGAAACCGAAATGACCGCTCGTGTGATAGCTACGGTAGTTGTATTTCTTGGTATATTTCTGTTTTTCTTTTTTTTGAAGTTTATATGGACGCCATGGATTCATGAATGTAAAAAAACAAACGATGCTAAAGGTTTAGGAAAAGGTGTGTTGCTATTACTTTCCGGATTTGTGATGAGTATGGTGTGTGTCGTAATCGGCATAGTGTTGGCAAACGTATCATAGTAGAGTGGCGGTATATCCGCCTTTTTTATTTTATGTTCAATTATCGAGTTTTTTATATACAACAGAGCGATGCTGAATGACAAAAATTATTACTAATTGTTGGTTTATTTTAAAAATAACTCTATAATCCTCGACGCGTAATTTTCTGTATCCTTTTAATGATCTTCGTAGTGGCTTACCAAATGCATCAGGATGTGTTGTCAGTTTTGTTTCAATTGCAGATTGAATTTTTTTTCTTTGAGATGGAGTTAGTTTTGGGATATCATGCTTTACAACATCTATATGATAGGTAATTTTAAAATTCATACCCATGCTTCTATGTGAGAAACGAAAGATGCTTTTTTAAAGTCACGACGAGACGCTAAAGCATCCCACACCTGATCTTCCTCTAGTTGAAGTGCACTAGTTAATAGTTCGGATGCTTTAGTAGCAACTGGCACACCGTCTCTATCGGCAATATATTCTAACATTTCATCTACACTATCAGATATTGTGACATTAATCCTTTTTTTTGTAGTAGGCATATAGAGTATGTTATGAGGACGAGTAGGTAATTAGAGAAGTTTATTATGAGTTCATACTATAAGTGTAACAAAAGTGTATCTCCTTGTCAATGTTATTACTCATTTTTTTTATTTGACAAAACTTCATGATTGGTGATATAAATATAGTGTTCTTTAACAAACGGAGACAAAAAAATGCTGCTCATGCCCAAAATGAATGAAGCGTATTATGTGGAAAGAAAACAATCGCGGCTTTCTGTACTAAAACGTTGGGTGTGTTTGTTTATATTTACAGGATTAGCCACATGGGGATCGTGCTATGTGCTTACATCTCTGTCGCCGACAGAGAATCTTGCACGCGTTATACAGCTAATTTTTTTGGTTTTTTGTGTATGTGCTCTTGGTTTCACATGGGCCTTTGTGATTCAAAGTTCGAGAAATTTGCAAGATAGTTCGTGGGATTTGAAATGGTTCCGGTCTCGTGAAGAAGGTGTTGGTAGTGGCGACACCAAATCGTCTAGGGAGAATACGAATGGATGATTTTAGAACGGTTTTGGGAACTTTATTTGTGATACTTGGTATCGCTTTCTATTGCACATGTTTTACATTAACGCGGACTTATGACCCGCATCAAGATGATAATAGAAAACTCGTAGGATATTATTTTATCCTTGGGTCTATATTAAGCACGGCACTTATCGTGGTTGGCATAGGAATTGTTTTGAAAACGGTATGACGTAAAGGCAAGGTGGTACATCCACCTTTTTTTATTACTTGATTGTAGGAGCACTTTATCGTATACTCGTAATTCTATGGCCAGGTAGCCAAGTGGCAAGGCAGGGGACTGCAAATCCTCTATCCGTGGGTTCGATTCCCGCCCTGGCCTTTTTTGTATTGACGAATGTCAGTTGTTGGAGTATACAATAATCATCGTCGTTCGTTACATAGTAAGGAGAAGTTTTCATGAACAAAGGTCATGTTTCGTGTGTTCCGATAGTTATTACCGATAGTTCGCGCAGATTGTTATTGCAGTTTAGGGATAATACGTCAGGAATAAACAATCCCCATACATGGTCATTTTTTGGGGGGCAGATTGATGGGGATGAGGGATTTTGGAAATGTGCAATTCGAGAAATTGAAGAAGAGCTTGGCGTCAAAGCTGAACCTCATCATTTTAACCTATTAGATGTGATAAAGAAGCAAGATGGTGGAAACCGTCATATACTTTGGTACCGCCCTGACATAGAGTGGGGTGATTTTAAAGTAAGAGAAGGTGCGGGAGCAGGATTCTTTAAGCTTCGTGATGCGCTAGTGCTTCCATTAACCAGAGGAACAAAAGAAATCATGGATCTTCATCTTTTTCGTGATATCTTTGGTCGCTAGTAGAGGGCTTTGTGCCCTCTTTTTTTTATTCTGCTGAAGGTGTACTATGCGTATCTATGGCTCATCGTAAAACACTCATTGTGATAGATGGAAACGCTATATTGCATCGTGCATATCATGCACTTCCTCCTATGCACACAAAAGATGGAATTCCGACTAATGCGGTATATGGTTTTACGTCGTTATTGATTAAAGTTTTGAATGATATGAAACCAGACGCGCTTGCTGTCGCGTTTGATATGAAAGGTCCTACGTTTCGTGATGAATTGTATGAAGCATATAAAGCAACTCGCGAGAAAAAACCTCAAGAATTGTATGACCAGCTTTTGCCTATAAAAGATATATTGAAATGCATGGACATTCCGTATTATGAAAAAACGGGTTTTGAGGCAGATGATGTGATCGGAACTATAGCGCAGAATGTGATAGATACCTATCCTGAATGGAAATTGACAATTATCACGGGGGATTTAGATGAATTACAGTTAGTGCATGAACGTGTTTCTGTATGTGTTTTAAAAAAAGGAATTTCTGATTATCAAACGTATACCGAAGAAGTGTTTCGCGAACGATATGGATTTTCTTCATCCCAACTTATTGATTTTAAGGCGTTAAAAGGCGATAGTTCGGATAATATAAAAGGAGTTCAGGGAATTGGTGAAAAAACAGCATCCTCATTAATAGTTCAATATGGAACTATAGCAGGAATATATCAGGCGCTTGATGACGGAACATTTACGGGTTTTTCGTCATCAGTACAAGAAAAATTGCGTAATGGACGTGACAGTGCATTTCTTGCGTTGAAGTTGGTAACGATTATTCGTGATGTTCCGATTGATTTTGGAATAGAACGTGCGATTCTTAAAGGATTTGACGAGGAACGTGTGCGGAATGAATTTTCAAAACTTGAGTTTATGAAACTTTTGCCGCGTCTTTCTATGGCGAGCACATTTGAGGTAAAACAACATACACAAGTTGCCTACCGCGTGATTGATAGTGATGAGATGTGGAAAAAATACCTCATATCTCTGCGTTCTGCTACAGAAATTGCGCTTTTTATAGATACATTAAACATTGTGGGAATTTTTGATGGAAGTTTATGTTATGTATTTACGTTAACACCTAATAGACGTCGCGATATAGCGGAACTTATCAGTAGAAAAAGTATTCGTATAGTCAGTTTTGATGTAAAAAGTATATTTCATCGTTTAGAACTAGAAAAACCATACGAAGTAATGTTTGATGATTGTATGTTGCTTGAGTATGCCCTACATGCGGGACGCTCTATTAAACTAGATGAGATATTGTGTACCTATGCGTCAGTACAATACGAGATGGATGGTACAGAGATGTGTGTAGCATCGGTTGTGCGAGGATTGATGAAATGTCGTAATGTTATGCGTTTGCAGGTAGTAGAGCAGAGGCAACTTTCTATTACACAATCCATTGAATATCCGCTATTGCCTGTTTTATATATGATGGAACGCGCGGGAATCATGTTGAATACGGAACAACTTGCAGATGTGAGAAAACATGTTGTTGATAATCTATCACGATTGCAAACAACAATGTATACGGAAGTTGGTCAAGAATTTAATATTGCATCACCATCGCAATTGAAAGATATTTTGTTTGATGTATTAAAACTTCCTACAACGGGAATAAAAAAAGGCAAAACAGGATTTTCAACCGCGGCGAGTGAACTAGGTAAATTGCATGGACTTCATCCTATTATAGAAGAAATATCCGAACACAGAGAACTTTCAAAATTATTATCAACGTATATTGATGCTCTACCAGAATTGGTTGCGCAGGATTTGCGTATTCATACCACGTTTAATCAAGCAGTTGCGGCAACTGGTCGTCTTGCTTCGTCAAATCCAAATGTGCAAAATATACCTATGCGTACGGAATTGGGTCGAGAAGTACGTGCCGCGTTTGTAGCGTCGCCAGGATATGTGCTGTTGAGCGCTGATTATTCTCAATTTGAATTGCGTATTGTCGCGCATTTATCAGGTGATAAAAATTTAACGCAGATTTTTTTGGATTGCGAAGATGTCCATACTGCGACAGCCGCAAAAATTCATCATATTCCTATATCAGAGGTGACAAAAGATATTCGTAGAACAGCAAAAGAGGTTAATTTTGGTGTGTTGTATGGGATGCAAGCGCATGGTTTGGCGGAGAGAACAGGAATTTCTCGTTTTGAAGCGGCGGAATTTATTAAAAAATATTTTAGTACGTTTAGTGGGGTTAAACGTTATATTGATGAAGTGGTACAAGACGCTACCAAAAATGGATATGCAGAAACGTTATTTGGACGACGTCGCGAATTACCAGAACTTGCGTCGCACGTGTTTCAAGTTAAATCATCGGGTGAGAGAATGGCAATTAATATGCCTGTGCAGGGAACGCAGGCAGATATTATAAAAAAAGCAATGATTGTGATAGATGAAAAAATACGAGAGCATAACGACGAAATTCGTATGTTGTTGCAGGTGCATGATGAGTTGGTGTTTGAGGTAAAAAAAGGATGTGAAGCGATGTGGTCGCCAATTATTCAAAAATTAATGGAAAATGTGGTAAAATTGTCCGTCCCCATTGTTGTAGATGTTTCTATTGGACAAAACTGGCGTGATATGAAAAAAATGTAATTTGAGTATGCTATTATTTATTTACGGAAAAGATTCGTATCGCTCACAACAACACCTTAACAGGGTGATTCTGCAATTTCAGGAAAAATATAATGTCGCGGGTTCACAGATTGAACGTTTTGACATGCGTGAAGCAAATGCTGACGAGGTGATTGATTTAATTGGCGCATCGTCACTTTTTGTAACGAAACGATTGGTGGTGCTATCGCATTTTTTGAATTCAAAACAAGAAAAATTGAATACGTATTTGACGAATACCCTGACGACATATAACGATAGGGAAGATATTGTTCTTGTGATATATGAACATGATGAACATATTAAGTTACCTCTTTATAAGTTGCTTATTAAGTTGCGTTACGTATACCTATTTAGTGAAATGTCTCCTGGCGAAGCATCTGCATGGATAAAAGAGTGGTGTGAGAATCGAGGAATTGCATGTGAAAGTGAAGTGATTTCGTTTCTATCACGAACATATTGTGCTGATACATGGAGTTTGCATTCTTTGCTTACGCAATTACAAAATTTTATCGTATCAGAACAACGCGCAATTATGACATTGACCGATATTCGTGTTTTTGTTTCGGTATCATTAGATGAAAATATTTTCCACTGTATAGATGCCCTCAATACATCTGATTGTGGAAAAGCGTTCTTGCATCTTGATGAATTATTTGAAACTGGCCATGAGCCAGTTGAAATTATCGGTCTATTTTTATGGCAATATCGCACAATGATTAAAGTTCGTTCTCTGTTGGATGCAAATCCTAAGTTTCGTGGTCGTGATGTAGCGAGCGCGCTTAATCTCAAGCCATTTGTTGCGGATAAAACTACAAAATTAGTTTCAAATACAAATTTAGAAAAATTACAAGAACAATATTCGGACTTAGTTCAACTAACACAACATTCTAAATCTGGACCCCTTGCGCAAGCCGAACTAATTTCATGCGTCGGGCGTTTGATTATGTAGAAATGGGGACAGCCACCATTTATTTTTCTACACAAAATACTCATATTTACTACAACAAAATAAATGGTGGCTGTCCCCATTTCTCACGAGACCGTCTCTGTCTCTTTCATCAACATTTTTTTTGAGAGTATTTCAATTATTTTTCGGTTTTTGATGCTGGCGTAAATGTAGTCGCGAACATCATCGTTTGCTAATTTGTCAGCAAGTTGTGGTTCATTTTTATATGAAGCACGAAGTTTTTCAATTTCGTTTTCAAGTTCAATATCAGTTACGTTAATTTTTTCTTGTTCTCCAAGTTGTCTAAAAACCAACGAAGATTTTACTCGTGCGAGTGCTTGTTCTTTGAATCCATCCGCAACATCTAGAACGGTTTGCTTAATGTTCATCAAATAATCTTCCATCGTGATACCTTGGTCGTGAAGTCGCTTTTTCAGTCCTTCAAACAAACGTTCTTTTTCAGCATCAATCAAAATTGTAGGAATATCTTCAAATACTGTTGCGCCAACGATTACTTCAATCATTTCTGTTTGAGCCCGTTCGTGTTCTTTAGTTTCTTTTTCTAGTGTGATATTTTTTGTGATAAGTGAGCGAAGTGATTGCATAGAATCAGAACCAAATTTTTTCGCAAATTCATCGTTGAGTTCAGGAAGAGTTCGCTCAAATACTACGTTAATTTCAACATCACATTGCACTTTTTTTCCCGCAAATAATTTAGAATAATGCGTTTTCGGAAATTCTATTTCAAATGAACGTTTTTCACCTTGCACACTCCCTACTAATTTATCCGTCAATCCAGGAATATAACTTTCTTCGTTCAAATATATTGAATGATTTTTTGCTGTCCCGCCTTCTATTGCAACATGTTCAATACTCAAAACCATATCAATAACAACTTTGTCTTCGCGACGAGCGGGATTTGTAGTCGCCGCTTCGCTCGCGCGATGATTGCGCAATTCCTCAACTGCAGAATCCACTTCGCTTTCCTCAACATCAATTTTTTTCTCATTAACACGCAAGAGGTTGAGCTCTGGCAGAGTAATATGAGGAATAAGGGAAACAGTAATTTCAATTTCAACATCATTTTCTGGTACTAATTTCTTTACACGCACATCTGGTTTTCCGATTGTTTCAAGTGAATGTTCTTTGATTGCTTGTAACATCCCTTTTTTAATCATCGCTTCTGCGGCTGTTTCTAAAACAACCATCGCTCCTACTTGCTGTTCAACCATTTGACGAGAAATATGTCCAGAACGAAAACCTGCAACATGAATTTTTTTTGATAATTCTAGAGATGCATGGTTCAGATATGGTTCTTGTTCTTGGCAAGGAATAGTGACACTTATGAGCATTTTTGACTCTGGTTGTTTGGTACACGTAATAATCATATAAGCATTCCGACCAATAATAATGCGACAATATTGATAATTTTAATCATAGGATTTATCGCAGGCCCAGCTGTATCTTTATAAGGGTCGCCAACTGTGTCGCCCGTAACTGCGCATGCATGAGCAAACGAACCCTTTCCACCATAATTTCCGGCTTCAATATATTTTTTTGCATTATCCCACGCTCCACCACCTGTTGCCATTGAAAATGCGAGAAAAATTCCTGTGATAATTGATCCAACCAACATTCCACCAAGAGCAACTGGTCCTAATACTAATCCAACTGCAATTGGCGCGACAATAGGAAGAAGCGCAGGAATAATCATTTCGCGAATGGCTCCTTTGGTAACAATATCAACCGCAACTCCATATTCTGGTTTTGCTTTTCCTTCCATAATTCCTGGAATAGTTCTGAATTGTCTTCGTACCTCTTCTACAACATCTTGAGCGACTTTTCCGACAGCTTCCATTGCAAATGAAGCAAAAAGATAGGGAATCATTCCTCCTAAAAATAGTCCAACAATCACCATGGGATCACCTAATTCAAAAACGAGTGTTTTTCCATGCGCCGCAAATTCTTGTGTATATGATGCAAATAATACGAGTGCGGCAAGTCCAGCTGACGCAATGGCATATCCTTTTGTTACTGCTTTTGTGGTATTTCCTACCGCATCAAGCGCATCAGTAACTTCACGAACGTTAGCGTCAAGTCCTGACATTTCGGCAATTCCACCAGCATTATCGGTAATCGGACCATACGCATCAATAGTTACAATCATTCCGGTGAGTGATAGCATACTCATTGCGGCTATAGCGATGCCATATAATCCTGCAACTTGAAATGAACCAAGGATTCCAAGAACAATAACTATGACAGGAAGTGCGGTTGACTTCATACCAACCGCAAGTCCCGCAATCACGTTTGTTCCATGTCCTGATTCAGATGCTTTCGCGATTTTTTTGACAGGAGCATATTCAGTGGATGTGTAATATTCAGTGATATAGACAATAGCGGCTGTAACGATGAGTCCGATTAATGAAGCATGAAACAGATTTGTAGTAGTAAGTCCTTCTGCAACTATTGAACTAGGAAATAACCAGGTAACGAGCGGATAAAATGCGATGGCGCATAGTACTCCTGAAGCTATCAATCCTTTATATAATGCGGCCATTATTTTTTTGCCGGTAAGACGAATACATAATGAACCAAGAATAGAAGCGATAATCGCTATACCACCAATCGCGAGGGGGAATACGGTGAGTTCAGGAACGTTGGGGTATAATAATTTACCTAGCAATATCGCCGCAACAGCGGTAATGGCATATGTTTCAAATAAATCCGCAGCCATTCCAGAACAATCACCAACTGTATCACCAACTAAATCTGCAATGACTGCTGGATTTCGTGGATCGTCTTCGGGAATTCCTTTTTCAACTTTTCCGACTAAATCACCTCCAACATCTGCGCCTTTCGTAAAAATTCCACCACCTAATCGCGCAAATACAGAAATGAGCGAACCTCCAAATCCAAGTCCGATAAGCGCTTCAGCATTTCCTTGATATATCATAAAAAGTGTGGTTACGCCCAAAAGTCCGAGTCCAGCAACCAACATTCCGGTAATAATTCCACCTTTTACCGCAACATCCATCGCCTCTTTCATTCCATGTGTTGCCGCCTGCGCAGTGCGAATGTTTGCTTGAACACTGATTAACATTCCTAATATTCCCGCAATTCCTGATAGAATTGCTCCCACAAGAAATCCAACCGCGCTTTGTTTTGATATAAACATTGCGAGTATCACAAAGACAATAAGTCCGATTACCGTAATTGTTTTATATTGACGAGTTAAATATGCTTTTGCTCCTTCTTGAATGGCGCGCGCGATGGCTTGCATACGCTCGTTTCCCTGCGGTTTCGCGAGAACTATACGCATTGTATGAATACTATAGAGAATTGCGATGAACGACGCGATGAGGGCGAAAATTTCTACAGACATACGTTTGTTAGAAGATTAATGAGTAAATTAACGAGTTCAGTATGGCATTTTGTTTCAAGTTCGTCAATTTTAGCTCGGCGATTAGACGAGGCATTATTCTAGACATTAGGAATTAGCTTTTTAGGCGTACATGTTTGTCCTAAAAGCTAAAACGCTAATTCTTAAGAAGCTAGAGCAGTGGATAGAGGAGAAGTACTCTAGCCAGCGAACAATTTGTTTGGTACTATAAAATGAATTGTTATGAAGCATTTTTTGCTTAATCTCTTATTGGGTTTGTTTCGCGCACTTGTTCTCTTAAAACGCGCTCTTTTGCGTACAGGAATGATACTAGGGGTTGCACTGTTCCCCTTTTTTCGACTAGTTCGACGATACATTGCTGTTCCTATTTTTTCAATTACGATGCGTTGTATTCGTAATATGTCTCGTAGTAGACGTTATTTTATTCCCTCACGCTCGTTATTATCAATGGATTCGTTAAGTATTGCGCTGGTTTTTGTTATAATTTCAATCATTTTTATTGGTGATTCTCGTGTTTACGCCGATGAGCCAGCGCATCTTGATGTTCCTTTACTCACTTTGTTGGTTGATAATCATTATAATGAGAATGAAATAGGACAATTGGTTGATGCTGAAGAATCAGAAGGCGACCATGATGTCATACCTGAATCACTACCATTCGGAGGAACGGTTTCTGGTGGACGAGCGATTGTTGTTTCGACAGTTTTGCCCGGAGCTCCTGAAGAAGGGACACGACGTTCTATTTCAACGTATGTTGTGGAAAAAGGCGATACACTCGGTGGAATAGCAGAAAAGAATGGCGTCAGCGTTGAAACAATTTTATGGGAAAACAAACTATCACTGCGATCGTCTATTCGCCCCGGTGATGTATTAAAAATATTGCCAACAACTGGTGTTCGTCATGTGGTAAAAAAAGGAGATACGTTACTAGCTTTGGCTAATAAATATGGAGTTGCTAGCGAGAAAATCAAATTATTTAATCGTCTAGATGATGAGACGGGTTTATTGGTTGGAGATACGCTGTTAATTCCGGATGGACGGCCGCTCGCTGTGCCAGTCCCACCACGATCAAGCGTAATTGTGTATGCCCCCTTGAGCATTCCTCGTGGACGCGACGGAGGAAGCGCGCTGTTATGGCCAACATCAGGACATGTTATAACGCAATATTATCATGCTCGGCATTCGGGAATGGATATTGATGGTGATTATGCTTCCCCTATTTATGCGTCTGAAGATGGAACTGTGGTGATAGCTGGATGGAATCCAAAAGGATATGGAAATTATGTCATCATTGATCACGGCGGAGGTTTGAAGACGTTATACGCCCATTCATCCAAGTTATTTGTGACAAAAGGTCAACAAGTTACACGAGGAGAAGTTATTGCAATGGTTGGAACAACGGGACGATCAACAGGAACACATTTACATTACGAAGTTCGTGTGGGAAATCAGCGTATGAATCCGTTGCGGTATATACGTTGAACGCGATAAATTGGAGGTTTGCTGAAGTTTAGTGATTTCTTGTTATTTCCGTATAATGAGCATGAATAACGCGTAACCATTGACAAAAAGCCATAAATATGGTATAGTTTATGTGTTTTTCAGTGAAAAAACGCTCTAAAATGAGCATGGAGGATAAAGATGAACAAGTTTGGAGATAAGATGTATTTGGCGATTTTCGCGGGTCTGGCTGTTCTTTGCATCGCGGGGGTATTTTTCATGACTCGTGGCTACACCACGACGATTGAGTTCACCCGGGATGAGCTTCAAGAGCAGACCGAACGATTCTTCGCCAAGCAGGAGCTTGGTGAAAACGTAACGTTCACGGATCCGGAAGTGATCATTCTGGACGGATCGGATCGCATCGGACTGCGAGTTGGTGTAACGGTTTCCGCGTTCGGACATAGTGGGAGTGGCAAGGTCGCGTCGACCTGCTATCTCTCGTACGTTCCGGCGGAAGCGATGTTCTACATCACGGATCCGAAGATTGAGGAACTTCATATCAATGGGGTTCCAAAGTTCGCGATGAGTGTGATCACGGAATCGGTGGAGAAAGCGCTCGCGCGTTTCGCTCCGAGGATTCCCGTGTATAAGTTGAAGGACGGAAACCTGAAGGAGGTGGCGGCGAAGCTCGTCCTTCGGAAGGTAGAAGTAAAAGACGGAAAGGCAATCGCCACCGTCTCATACTAACGCTAAGTCCTCTCACTCTACGGAGTGTGAGGACTTTTCTTTTTGTTGTTATTTTTTGAATATGGTATACTTAAAATAGATGTGAATTTATAATGTGTTTATCCAATCAGCATCCACGCTGGTGTGTGGATAAAACCCATGAAAGCTATTTCGCTATTTATCTTTTTAGGAAGGATATACCTGTTGTGATGAGGTTGGTAATTTAAAATGCCACTTTACTGTGAATTTATATTAATAACTATTAATTTTTTATATATGGCTCGTTCTGAAATGCCACAAATGAATATACCACGTCCATCAAGTGGAGTTGGTCGTAAACGAAAATTTCATGATAGAGAGCGAGGAGTGATTGATAAGGGTCATGATTCTGATATTGTTTCAAAAGAAATTCCTGTGTCTGATACAGCCGAGGATCGTTCGTGGGATACAGATACGGTTTTACTTCCTCATCTACAAGAAACTCAAATAATTGAAGATAGGAGAAATTTGAAAGTAGTCCGAGATAAATTAGAACAACGATATCAACCTAATCGTGAATTGGGAGAAAAAGAAACTATTATACCCAAAAATGAATTGAGTGATGAGGATAGTGTTGATATTGGCAATATGGAAACAGGTGTTTCTGAAGTTTCGGCATCGCATGCAGATACGACACCAAACTCATTACGAGGGAAAATACGTCAATCAGCTCAAGAAATTAGAGATGCAATTAGAAAGTTTCGGAAAGAACATGAAGATTATCCAGATGAATAATGAGAAGTGTTGGTCGTGTTATTCCATAATTTTTTTTGATGAATCAGTTGGGGATAATTTTATTAGGCGGTTTTTTAAATAGTATGGTATACTGTGGATACATTTTTAGAATTTGAAAAAAAATATATAACTTTTTTACAATATGTCAAAATACGATATGCCTACCGAGTCGTCGTCTGATGCTAAATCTGCTCGTAAAGCAAGCATGCAATCTCGAAAGAAAGGAGAGGCTCGAGATTTTGGTGAGCAACATGATCACGACGAAGATTCTGTAGATGAACTTCCTTTTTTTGGTGGAACTGCAAATGATAGAAGTTCGCTTGATTCAATTATGGATGAAGAGTATGACAAGGAAGAAAGAAGGGAACGTATTAAAGCACTAAAAGATAAGTTGAATGCACCAAAAGTTGCCAAGTATTTTCGTCCAAGATTGCCTGAACGAGATGATTTGCAAGCCGATAGTATACGTAGGGCACGAGGGCGAAGGGATTTAGGTATGGAAGCCAAAGGTGACACTAATGATGCTGAACGTACTGGTGAAATCGCACGTACGTTGTTTAATCAATTGAATGATATTGTCAATAAATTAAAGACACAAAAAGCTGGTTGGTTTTCAAGGGTAAAATTTTTGGATAAAGTTCCTGAAGAATGTGATTTTGAAACTACTGGACTTGAAATTCAAAATGAAGATGGTGTTGAAGCATATTTTCAGAAAAAACAGAATGTGCTAGGATTGCGATTGTTAGCGCAATATAATGTTAAGATGAAAGATTATCGAAATGCAATTCAAAATTATAAGAGTGATGGAAAAGCAATGCGAGCAATGCGAAGACGAATAGGAGTACGTCCATTGCGCGAAGCATTGCGACCATCACCAACCCGTGTTCCACGTAGCAAGCGAACACCCCCTATAGATAAATCTCCTTTAGTATCTGAATTTGAAGATGAGCTTGTGGACGCACGACAGAGAGCTGAAAATGATGTTCCTGGTATTGATAATGAAGATAATGAAAAATCTGCTGCATACCGCAAGGAAATGAAAGATAAACCCGTCGTGATATATGAACGAGAAAAACAACCAGATGAAGACGTTGAATTAGCGTGGATGAAATTGCGAATTTTAGTCCAAAAAATAAAACGAATTAATTTGGATGTTGACGGTTCTGCTTCATTTTCTCCAAAATTTCAAGGTGAAGCACCTGATTCATTTGAGGGAAATATGGATGGTCTAGAAATGTGGAATAGAATAAGTATTGAAAAACGTCTTCAGCAAAAAGGTGATGAGCGTGGATTAGCAATGTTGCGTGAATATGATGGTTTGATAGCTCACTATCGTGAAGAATTGGGAAATTATAGAGAAAAAGAAGCTGAAAAGAAGAATGCAAAACGGACGACGGAGCATGTTCCTAAGGATATTTCTATCAGTGAAGAAGGATGGAAACAAGCTCGAGAATATGCCTCTGCGATGGCACGTGGTCCAGGAGACATAGAACAAGCAAACCGCGCTGAAGCGATAGGTATAAGAGAAAAAATGAATACTCCTAAAAGATCAACAGAGTCAACTGAAGTAAAACGACCAAAACTTGAAGTTGTTAGTGATATTTCGCCATTACCAGAAGTTTTGGATGTTTCTTCGGAAGATTGGCAAGATGCGAGTGAAAGATATTTCCAAAAGATTCAGAATTTGGAGAAAAAACTAGAGGTTTTTCAGCTTACCGATGAAGAGAAAAATATCTTACTTCAGGATGATTGGTTTTCTGAATGGGTTTCTCAAGGTTTTGACGTGGCCGATGTAGCGCGTAAATTAGCGAAGGGAATTGAGGATAATTTGAAAGTAAGTGCAATTAATGTTGATAGCTCTGGAAATGTAAGTAATGTTCGTAAATGGAGTGGATCGCCTTTGACGAAAGAACATCACTCCGAACTAGCTTTATTAAAAGTATATCGCAAATTGCTTCGTCAGGATGACCAATTACTTGCCCCAAAATTAGTTCCTAAAAAACTTGTAGTGGAAAAAATAGATTCACGAACATCTGATTTGAATAAAAAACAGCAGCAAAAAGCGAATGAACGATATGTCGGTGATGTGCAAAATCTTGATGCGGCTCTTGATGTATATGGATTAAGTGATGGAATGAAAAATTTGTTATTGTTTGATCGTTCGTTTGTAAATTTTGTTGCTCAAGGTGAAGACATACAGGAAGCTGCAAAATATCAAGTGATAGATATCAAAGAGCGTTTACGTCAACAGGGTGTTGAAATTGATGATAATGATGGAAGTGTGACTAATCCAGATTTCCTTGAAGAATCAGATAATCACCAAGCTCTAAAATCTGATGTTGAACTATTGTATGCATATATACAGCTACTCAAAAAAGGTTCTCCAAAATTTAAAATTGACCCAGCATTTGAGGTTGAAAGAAAACCAGGAAATGTAAATCGACCTCTCATAGAGATAAAACAACGCGACGCAAAAATTACGTTATCGCAACTGTTTGAAGAGCTTGGAGTATCTTCTGAAGATCGCGTAAATTTATATGATAATCGTTTTATTGATATGATGATGAAACATCCGAATGATCCAAGAAAAGCAGTTCAGGAGACAATTGGCGTCGTAAAAAATACTCTGTTGTGGAAAAATTTTAAGTTACGAGCCGATGGTTTGATGGATGAACGTTCATTTTCACGCGCACAAAATGATGCCGACGCTATTCTTTATAAAGCATTGCGTGCGTTATCTGGAAAATTAACTCAAAAGAGATGATAAAAATCTAGTATACAAAAAAATCGGCCATTCAGCCGATTTTTTTTTGTAGCAAAATATTTTATATTCAATTCGTGCTTTTTTTATATGTCATTCTCGAGTCGCAATTCCCAAAACGTCATCTCGAGTAGCAACGAGAGATCGGACGTTGACGAGATTTCTCACCCTTGCGAGGGATTCGAAATGACGTAGGTGGGTGGGGTGCCCAAGTGACGTGGGTGGGTGCCCAAGTGACGAGTCTATTTTATGTCATCTTGCCTTTTTTTATATGTCATCTCGTTTTTTTTTAATATGTCATCTCGAGTCGAAATTCCTAAAACGTCATCTCGAGTAGCAACGAGAGATCTCGTAACGGCGGACGTTGACGAGATTTCTACCCCTTCGGAGTTCCATGTCACCACGATTCGAAATGACGTGGGTGAGTGCCCAAAAGGAATGCGCGATAGTGAACGCTTGATTTTAGTCGAAGACGCCTCGGTTTTTTCTTGAAAAGCACCACGATTTTTTTAAAATAATATAAAAGTGTAAAGCACTTGACAACAAACTATTTTATGGTAGGATAAGTTTATAGTTCTTTCACACTTTTAATGGAGAAAAAAAATGGTAGTCTTGTGTGGTTCGATTTGGCAGTTCTTTTTTTCAACGGATGACCAAACGATTGATTTAAGATTCATGTCGCCGCATTCCACATCGTTAGCTCATTTGCTTCGCACTGATGGATATGAGCTTTTGTATGCTGGTGAGAGGTGGGCAATTTCCAATCCAGATGTTGTAATAGTGGAGCGATGGGGCAGGATCCCAGAGGATATTTGCATCAGGTTTGACGCGCGTCCGTTAACATCTCTGCAAGGAATACGATCTCGATTTGGATTCGTTGATGGTCGAATAGACATACCACGCGGTGTTCGGTTGGTATATGATAATATATCTAAATTAACACTGACTCCTTGTACAGAAGAAGAGCTCTGTGTATTTCTTACACAAGCTAAACTCGCAAAATAGTAACCTGCATACAATGGTATGCAGGTTTTTTTGTAGAGTGAAAATGGGGACAGCCACCATTTTTCTAGGCATTAGCTTTTTAGCTTCTTAGGATGTGGGCGTTCGTGTGTCCTAATAAGCTAATTTCTAATGCCTAGTTTATTAGGGTGGTGTCGGTCAACGTCCTAAAAAGCTAGTAAGCTAGTAATCTAATTCCTAGAATAAATGGTGGCTGTCCCCATTTTCAGTGTCTTCGGGAAAAGACAACACCGAGATCGGCGATCCTGTATGCAGATCTATGCGTCCAGACTTCTGCGCCGCTTGCGAAGAATTTACCAATGCTCACGAGGGTACCGTCATTAGCATAGCGTGTCCATGTATAGTTATGTTTCAATAATTTATTCTGTTTATTTTTTAGAAAGCAGATGAGAATATCATATAATACCTCAACAGGTTGTTGACGGGTTAGTTGATTGATGTGTAATTTAGAGAGTTCTATGGTGTATTTATCCCAGTTACCGCCACTTAATAATTGACGAATTTGAAAATCAGTCTTTCCCTTAAAATTAATGTCATAGTACTTCTCAAATTCCTCAACTGCGCTGGCATATTCAGGTGGTAATGTCTCACCGACAAACACGTACTCTTTTAGATAGTTGACGAGTGTTATGGTTTGTTCCAAATAGTTTTGATTTGTGGAATTTGGTATGAGTTCATGGCTTGTTAATGCCCATATTACGTCGGGAGTATCTGAAGTAAAAAACTTTTGCTTTTTGTACCACGAATAGTCTTTAAAAATTTTTCCCCCCTCTTCTTTAAAAGATTCACTCAATAGGAATTCCATTTTTTCCATAGTCAGTGGTTCGTAGTCTGATTCATGGTTGATTCGAAGAATTAAAAATTGTCCGAGTTCGCGAGCTCGTTCAAGTTCTTCTATGGAAAATGGAATAGGAGGGATTTCATGGGGTTTTAGTTGGACGCCAAATGCGTGTTCAACATCGTCTGGACCAAAAAAGTTTTCGTCTGTCATGACATCATGAGCAGAGTCAATTCTGGTGCCAAGTTGGTTGCGAAGTGTTTTGATTGCGGTTTCTAGTTGGAGTTTGATTGTTAGAACGAGTTGTTTGTGTTCATCGGATTGATGTATATCTGCATAGACATCATTAAACTGTTGTTTGAGTTCGTGAATGCGAGCAAGTTGTTCATTGGCGTTGTCGCATGAGAGACGAGTCATATAGGTGGAGTATACCATATTGTTTATGTTATTTCATATATGCTACTGCGTAGTATATTTCAAACCACTACTACATTTTCTTCAAAAAAATGGGGACACTTTGTTGACGACGTTGTGGATTCCCGATCTCGGTCGGGAATGACATGAAAAAATAGGGACAGCCACCATTTATTTTAGGAATTAGATTACTATCTTGTTAGCTTTTTAGGACGTGGTGCGTCTTCTAATAAGCTAAAAAGCTAATTTCTAAAGTCTAGTATGTCGTTGACGATGTTGTGGATTCCCGATCTCGGTCGGGCGAGTCCTGCTGAAGGGAATGACACATTTGTTTAACACATCATCGTAATTTAATAAGTCATCCCAAACCGCAGTCCCTAAATCATGTTATTTAAAACCACACCTCGCCAAACGTCATTTCGAATCCCTCGAAAGGGTGAGAAATCTTGTCTTCGTACTCCGTCACGAGATCTCTCGTTGCGACTCGAGATGACGTAGAATGGACACGTCATTTCGAATCCCTCGAAAGGGTGAGAAATCTCGTCAACGTACTCCGTCACGAGATATCTTCCGCGTCATCTCGCAGAAGGCGAGTGCGCGGATCCGTGCGACCCGACTTTAGTCGGGGACGTCTCGGACGTTGCGACTTACGATGACGTTTTGGGTTGTAGTTGGTAGTTGGTAGTTGGTAAATTTTAGATTTACGATTTTAGATTTTAGATTTACGTGTTGCAAATTTTGATTTATGAATTAAAATCGTCAATCTAAAATCCCCACACATCGTCAATCTAAAATCTAAAATCGTCAATCTAAAATCGCCCTGTGTCAATCTAAAATCTAAAATGCACAACCTACCTATCCATCAAATTCTCATTTGTAATGCTTCGGCAATATGATGTGTGTCTATTTTGTCTACTCCTTCTATGTCAGCAATTGTTCGGGCTACTTTTAGAATTCGATGTAATGCACGGCCAGTTAAATTATGTTGATGATATGCATTTTTTAATAAATTATGTGATGTTTCGTTAATTTCGCAATGTTGTTCAATTTCTTTTACATTCATTTGGGAATTAGTATGTTTGTGTGATTGAGCGAGTCGATGTGACGCGCGATTTCTCGCATTCATTACAATATTTTTAAGCGTTTCAGAATTTGATTCATCATGTGTGCGATTTTGCATAGCATCAAACGAAACACGACGTACCTGAATGTGTAAATCAATTCTATCCAGCAATGGTCCTGATATTTTTTTATTATATGAAATAAGATTGATGGGAGTACATATACACGGTTTTGCTTCGTCTCCGAAATAACCACAGGGACATGGATTTTGTGATGCTACCAACATACAATCGGCAGGATAGGTATATGTTCCATGTGCTCTCGCAATTGTAATTTCTCTATCTTCAAGTGGTTGACGTAATATTTCAAGAACTTGACGTGGAAATTCTGGAAATTCATCAAGAAATAAAACTCCTTTATGAGCGAGCGATACTTCTCCGGGACGAGGAATTCTCCCTCCGCCAGTTAGCGAAACTGCTGAAGCCGTATGATGTGGCGCGCGAAACGGCCGTTCAACTATGAGCGACCCATTTTCTCGAGTTAATCCTGATACTGAATATAATGTGGTTACTTCAAGACATTCACTTTCAGTGAGTGGAGGCATAATAGAGGGAAGTGCGCGAGCGAGTAATGTCTTTCCTGATCCAGGTGGGCCAGATAACCTAATGTTATGTCCGCCTGATGCGGCGATAATCATCGCGCGTTTGGCGAATTCTTGTCCATGAATAGATGAAAAATTATGTTCACTTTTGCCTATTTGAATACGAAGTGGTTGTTTGATGGATGCGACAAGTAATTGTTGTGTGGTCAAATGGTTGAATATATCTGCGAGCGTTGAACATCCATAGATCGTGAGATTCGGAACAAGTAATGCTTCTTCCGCATTTAATTGAGGAACAAAAAGTGTCGTGATTCCAAGTTGTCTAGCGCTAAGCGCGATGGGTAGAATTCCACCAACCGGACGCAATGCCCCATCTAATCCACATTCTCCTATAAATAATGATGTGTGTGGTGGGGATTGCAATGCATACGAATTCATGAGTAATCCAATGGCAATTGGCAAATCAAACGAGGTTCCTTCTTTGGGGATATCGGCAGGTGCTAGATTTACCGTAATGTGATATGTTGACGGAAAATCAAGATGGCTATTGTTGATTGCGGTACGAATTCTTTCTTTGGATTCTTTAACGCTTGCGTCAGGCAGGCCAACCATACTCCATCCGGGAAAACCACGCGCGATATCCACTTCAACAGTAATAATTTTTCCGTTAATACCTTGCGTTGTTCCCGAAATAATGGATGATAGCATATAGGTATAGTATAGCAGTTGATAGAATAGTTGGTATATATGTTAATTGTTTGGTAGAATACATATATATGAATAATTCCTCTCAAAGTGACGAGCGAATCAATCGCGCGGGAATTGCGTACGAGCAATTTGTTAACGATATGAAAGAATTGGCAGTGTATGGTAAACATGAAATGACCGCTATTTTGCGAGAAGGAGAATTGGCGAAAGTTCAACACATAAAAGACGGGATACGAACACAATAATTTTTTTATATGGAAAGTTCACATAATTTTGATACTATGAATTCAGTAGACGACGATAACGATGTTGACATTACAGAAGATGCTCTAGAAGGGGAAGATGATTCTGATGAATCAGCTGAAACACGAGCGGAAGCGGGTCCTGCTGTTGAATCAACGCCTGCAAAAGTAAAGGAGCCAAAAATAGTAGATGCGGGCGGTGTGAAATCAGCGTGGGAAAAACGTATCGCGAATTTTGATAAAGTGGGTGATCATCGCGAACAATTATTGACAGTTGAAGAGCTGTATTTTGAATATTTAATTACGTTGAGTAGACAATCGCTTGAGGGCGTTGTAGAAGCGCAACATAAATATAGTAATTTATTGACTCAAATTGCTACGCGAGAGGATTTAGCAGTTGATGCTGGCAGATTGCAGGATGTATTGTTAGAGATAGATAGAAGGAAAGTGATTATTTTGAAAAAACTTGAGGATGAATTGAATGGAATATCATCTGATAGAGTAGAAGAAAGTACGACAGTTACAGCGGACGAGGGTCAAAAAGATGAACCCAAAGAAGCGTCTAAGGCCGACGAAGAAGCGTTTGTTCCCTATGAGTTAGATGTTTCTGAAGATGAAATGCCTAAAACAGAAAAAGATCGTCCGGCATCAGTATATGACCATCCAAATGCTGATTTTGTTCGCGCGATGGAGGATAAAGCTCGAGAATGGAATGGCGGTGAAGCGCCGAAAAGTGATTTTGAACATGCGATGAAACAATTTGCTGATGATAATTCTACAGTCGCGGACTCTGCAACCGTAGAAGATAAAATTCCTGATAATGTGATTCCTTTACGTACGAAAAAAACACCTTCCAAACGAGTAACGTCGCCAAAATCAAAAACTGGCAAACTTGCAACTGCTGAAACAGTGAATAGTGAAAATTTTGGTAAAGAAAGTGATATTGATTCAAATTTTTCGGATGAGGAAGAATCAACGGTTGTTGAAGATAATGTAGTTGATATGCCAAAAGTTGAACCGAAAGTTGTTGAGCGTGATAATGATGTTTCCGAATCAGTTCAACAAGAAGAAAGGGTTGTCGCTTCGGCTGGAGCGCGCGGACGTACAAGGGCTACTCCAAAAGTGGCGTTGTCGCAACCTCGAAACAGAGTAGCAACAGTTGTTCGCAACGCGCCACCTCTAACAGTTG
>CAYVCS010000006.1:0-3274 GCA_964450455.1 uncultured Gammaproteobacteria bacterium
AAACGTTGTGGGGAAACTTGAGACTTTACTTCTGACATTGTAACTCCTTCTGTGAAAGAACACAAAAAGAGTGTAATCTCTTCTTCAAAAAAAGTCAATTGTAACAAATGTGCATTATGAAAGTTCTCGCGATTCTCCAACAAAAAGTTCAAAGGAATTTCCTTTCAAATGAATCATTGCAACACGATCAACGCGGTTAATATGTAGGTGTCGCAGAATTTTTTTAATTTTTTTAAGATACATCGCATGAGACGAACATGCAGATGGTACAACATCAACTCCCCAATGCATATTCGTTTGCCGCGCAATTCGTAGGTCGGATGCTCCAACGAGAATAATTGCGGATGGTCGAAAAAAAGAAATTTGCGCAACCACACCAATTGATTCTGGAGGAATGAGAATCGCTTTGATATCACGGTGCCCTGATACAACAGAAATCATTTCTCCCACCTGACGCTCAATATGAGGTGGTGACGCCAAACTATCACACAAAGAAACATCATCATACATTGATTGCTCTGTTTCATTCGCAATAGCAGACATCATAGTAACTGCCTCAACAGGATGTGCGCCTGACGCTGATTCACCTGATAGCATAACAGCATCTGTTTTATCAATCACTGCATTTGCAACATCAGAAACTTCGGCTCGTGTGGGACGAGGATTAACAACCATTGAGCCGAGCATTTCAGTTGCAACAATTACAGGTTTTCCTTGTTGCCGACATAATTGAATAATACGTTTTTGCTCAATCGGAACTGTAGCCGCTCGCGTTTCTATTCCTAAATCCCCACGCGCAATCATAATCACATCAACTGCGTCAATTATGTGTTCAATCGCGAGAAGCGCTTCTGGTTTTTCAATTTTTGCAATAATTTGTGGCGCACAACCATGTTTGGTATTCCATTGTTCATCTATTAATCGCCGCAATCTCACACAATCGTCTGCGTTACGAACAAATGATAATGCGACAAAATCAACTTTTTGCTGTAAACCAAATTTCAAATCTTTTTTGTCTTTTGGTGTGATTGATGAAATAGAAAGTTCGGCTCCCGGCAAATTAAATCCTTTATGTGATTTCAAAAGTCCTCCTGCTAATACACGACAGACAACTCCACGCGTGCGAACTTTTTCTACTTCAACTTCCATCACACCATCATCCAATAAAATATGATTCCCCACTTTCAAATCACGTTCAAGATAAGAATACAACACAGGAATAACATTGACTCCTCCTCTACTTCCAAAGACAACACGCTCACCTTTTTTTAATTCAATTCCATTTCCACAATCGCCAACGCGCATTTTTGGACCAGACAAATCTTGTAAAATACTAACCACCGTTTTGGTTTCTTTCGCCGCTTTCCGTATATTTTTTATTAATGCCCGATGTTCAGAGTACGTTCCATGAGAAAAATTTAAACGACAAATATTCATTCCCGCATGAATCATTTCTTTGAGTGTCGCGACGTCGTGAGACACTGGACCAATCGTACATACAATTCGCGTTCGTTGTTGTTTCATATATTATTTTTGAGCGTTAATAGCTGATTTAGTAAATTCTTCTAATACTGCTTTCATATGCAATTCTTCTGTATCGCGTAGAATGGTAAGCGTAATAGTATCTCCTACTTTGTGTTTACCAATCACACGCGATAGAGAATTTTTTTCATCAATTTGTATTCCATCAATTGAGATAATAATATCTCGCTCACGTAAACCAATTTTATCAGCTGGCGAATTTTTTAAAATTCCCGGACTTGCCTTTGTTCCCGGAGTGATGAACGCTCCATGATCTGAAGCGAGATTATTTTCTACTTTAATTTCTGCGTTTAACATAACATACAAAACTCCAAGCCATGGTCTAACGATTCGTCCAAAATGCGTAAATGAATCCACGGCATTCATAACAATATTACTTGGAATCGCAAAACCAAGCAATTGTCCTTCATGCGACAGCGCAGTATTTATTCCAATGACGTTTCCCTCTTCATTAATAAGTGGGCCGCCAGAATTACCTTGATTGATTGCCGCATCGGTTTGAATTGCTCCTTCAATCATATCACTCGTCATTCCATTTCCCGCTACAATTTTTCGATTGATTCCTGAAACAATTCCTTTCGTCACAGAATTTTGAAATTCACCAAGCGCATTTCCGATTGCAATAACTGTTTCACCAATACGTACACGACCAGAATCACCAAAGGTCAAAAACGGAAGTTCTGTTGCCTGAATCTTTAACAATGCAATATCATTCAAAGGATCAACTGCCACAACTTTTGCGGGATATTCTTTTTGATTAGAAAGTATAACAACTAATGTCGCGGATGGAATTTGTACGACATGACGATTGGTAATAATCAATCCTTCTTTTGAAATAATAAATCCACTTCCTGCACCCACACGATATGTCCCCTTCTTGTCGTTTTGTTGAACGGGTAGAGCAAATCCAAAAAAATCATCATATAATTTTTTATCTGTGTTTGATTGTGTACGAACTTCCGTGGATTGTTCTACGATAATACTGACGACTGCGGGAGAAACACGCGAAACCACATCAACTGTTTGATTGTTTGGTTCATCCAAAATGACAACATCAGACGAAGTTGGCGCGCGAGATGTTTCCGATGTTTGAATATCCGTATCGCGTATAGTGAACACAATTAATGCTCCCAAAATTCCGGCGGCAAATCCTCCACAAAGAGCAATGCTATATTGTTTGATGAAAGAACTTTGTTTCACTTTCATACTAACGAATGAACTCTAATAACTTTGAATAATTTTCTATTTTATTCTGATACGTTTCTACTAATTGCGAAAACGACTTAGCATAGGTGACATACAGATACACTCCCCCACTAATCACCAGAATGATGAACACAAATTTTACGAATGCATAGAGGGCTTGCATCCTCACAAAACGATAGATAAACGCGATTCGTTTCTCCATATTCAGAAGTCTTTGTTCAATGCTATTTATTTTTTCATTCATCTGCGACTCGTCGCGAGGTGAATTGTTTGTAACTTGCATAGTATGTTTCTAAAATGTAATTTCGATATAATTTTACCATGTCATTTCTGGCCTACCCCACCACGTCATTTCAATTCCGCCCACCCACGTCATTTCGGACACCCACCCACCCACGTCATTTCGAATCCCTCGCAAGGGTGAGAAATCTCGTCAACGTCCACGCCGTCACGAGATCTCTCGTTGCGACTCGAGATGACGTAAAATGGAAACGTCATTTCGAATCCACCCACCCACGTCATTTCG
>CAYVCS010000007.1:0-2072 GCA_964450455.1 uncultured Gammaproteobacteria bacterium
CGTTTAATAGTTCTAGTTAATGTGCTCGTCAATGTTTTATCACGACGTTTCGCGCGTGTCACTTTTCCTGGCTCACGCGCATTAAAATGATCTTGCCCGCCAGTTCTATGTACAACTTTTCCTGTTTTCTTTACTTGAAAACGTTTCTGATAACTTTTTCTTGTTTTGCCATGTGTAGCCATAGTGATGGAATTATATAATTGATTCTTCTAAAATTTCTTCTACCTCTTCATCATCAGTTTCGTCGTCTGTTTTTGTTGTGGTGTCTTGCGATGTCGGCGCAAGTACGGTCGCGAGTTTTGCTCCAATTCGTTTTATTGGTTGTTCAACTCGTATTCCTCGTTGTTCATCAAGCGTTTTGATAAATTGATTGATAATGTTATACGCAATATCAACATGTCCTTTTTCTCGTCCTCGTAAAATAATTTCAACTCTGACATTATTTCCTTTTTCCATGAATTTCACGGCTTGGTCAATACGAATGTCCATATCATGTTGACCAATTCGTGCTGAAAGTCGGATTCCTTTAATTTCTGTTTCTTTCTGTTTCGCTTTACGCAATTTTTCCTGTTTTTCTTGTTGATACTTGAATTGTCCGTATTCCATGATTTTTGCAATTGGCGGATCGGACGCAGGATTAATTTCAACTAAATCAAACCCATGTTCTTTGGCAATAATGAGAGCTGATGCAGTTGACATTGTACCAATATGTTCGCCATTTTCATCAATTACGCGAACTGATTCACTGTTGATTCGTTCGTTGTACCGAAAATAGGTTTTTGTTGGTTTAAAATTATGTTTTTTTTTCCTCGAAATGCGCATAGATGAAAAACTGGCTCACATACCAGCGTTCAAAGAATATCAAAAATGTGGTGTAGGTGTCAATAGATGTGGATGAATAGCTCTTTTATTATTCATTTTTGTATGCCAAGCTGTGTGCATATGCAATTTCTTCATCACGAGAATGATAGTCAGGAGTTGACGTACGAGGATGTTTTTTTGGTTCCTCGTTATAGTGAAGTAACGAGTAGAATGCATGTTAATCTCACTCCCCATGATGGAACATTATCAACAATTCCGATAGTTGTTTCAAATATGAACGCAGTTGCGGGACGACGTATGGGAGAAACAGTTGCTCGTCGTGGAGGACTCGTTGTGCTTCCGCAAGATATGTCGCTTACGCGTGTTGAACAAACAGTTCGCTATATCAAATCATGTCATATTGTGTTTGAAACTCCTGTAGTTTTGGATGAATCAGAAACGATTCAAAAAGGATTAAATCTTTTACATAAACGCGCGCATGGAGCGATTGTTGTCGTAAATCGTGAACAAAAACCTGTTGGCATTTTTACCGAAAAAGATTCGCGAGATCACGATAGATATATGACACTTAGAGAAGTGATGAGTCGCGAGCTGATTACTGTTCATGAAAAAACTGAAACATCAGTTATGTTTGAATTGATGCGCGCGCGACGAATATCTGTTCTGCCCGTCATCAATGTTGAAGGGATTTTGAGAGGTGTCGTAACTCAACGCGGATTAGTTAGGTCGTCAATTTACGCACCGGCAATCAATTCGCAAGGAGAGTTAGTTACTGCATGCGCAGTTGGTATTCAAACAAATTTTGAAGAAAAAGTTATTCGTCTGATAGAAATGGGAGTAGACGTTTTGGTATTAGACACAGCACATGGATTTCAGACGAAAATGCTTTCTGCAATTGCGTGGGTGCGAAAAGAATTAGGTTCGTCAGTCCCACTTGTTGCAGGAAATGTTGTAGAAAAAAACGCGACACAAAAAATGATTGAGGCAGGAGCGACGATTGTTAAGGTTGGAGTTGGGCCGGGCGCTATGTGTACAACGCGTATGATGACAGCAGTTGGACGACCACAATTTTCTGCGGTTCATGAATGCGCTACGCGAGCGCGAGAGTTGGGAGCGCATGTGTGGGCTGATGGAGGAATTCGACATCCACGTGATGTTGCACTAGCACTCGCCGCAGGCGCATCAAGCGCAATGTGGGGATCGTGGTGGGCAGGAACGTATGAGAGCGCGGCTGATATGCAAATTGATGC
>CAYVCS010000008.1:0-14335 GCA_964450455.1 uncultured Gammaproteobacteria bacterium
TGCATTCAAGCCATACCTTCCCGATATTGTGAAAACGCGAATACACGATGCATTCAAGCCATACCTTCCCGATATTGTGAAAACGCGAATACACGATGCATTCAAGCCATACCTTCCCGATATTGTGAAAACGCGAATACACGATGCATTCAAGCCATACCTGCCCGATATTATATATTTCTGCCTATTGGCAGTTTTTTTGTGCAAAATTCAAACTAAGTTATCCACTCGCTTCTTCATATTAAATCAGTATACTTAATCTATAATTATTTATTTATATTATATGTCTATTGAAATTCCTCAAATGCCAAAAAAACAAACAGCAACGTCAGACTTACCAAAAAGCGAAGAATCGATGGACATTCAAAAACAACCATCATCACACGAATCTCAATATCGTGAACATGAAGTTGATGAGATGTTACAAAAATTTAATTTCAGACAACAGGTGAGCAGATTAACTAAAATGGACAGAAATGATTTTATGCTTAACGCGACAGCCCTACGGCGTATAAACCCTAATGATGAACAACTAATGGATCAACCCGTTTCCAGATGGGACGAAGCTGTCAATAAATTAGAAGAAAGAGGTCCAAGAACCTCAAGTGCTTATGATTGTGAATCCATATTCCGTCTAATGACAGTATTTCCCGAAAAATGCACACGACAATTTATTGATGAGCATGTAAATTGGGAAAGAATCGTAGAATTTTATAACGAACACCTAAAAGACACTTCTGCTACAGAATTTGCTCGAATTGATTATTTGTGGCAAGTACTCGCTATAGCACCAGATCATGTCAAAAAGGAGCTTGCATTAAACGAAGATCAATGGAGACAAATTCAGGACGTCATTGATAAAGACGCTGGTGGGATACATCTCATTACTCAGCTACATAAATTACATACTATTAAACAAGCATCCCCACACAATTTGCCAGATATAGTTGTTTCTTCAAAACAATGGGAAAAACTGAAAATGGAACTAACTGCAATGATTACTAAAGGATCTAAACCGGTTTTTATTGAATTTTTAGTAGATGGAATGAAACATGTAGTTGTGAGAAATTAATACTCGATACAATAACTAACTAAAAAACGTTCTCTAGTAGAACGTTTTTTAGTTAGTTAGTCGCGCTTACACCATGAACGCAATGTTTTTGGCCAACCAATGAGCAGTAAAAGTGCGAGAGGTGAACCCCAATTTGCCCATCGCTCAACAAAATCCCACATAGATAAACCAACGATTGGTCTGATAAGTGCAGTATAAAAACCCCAAAAAGTTGCCCACAACAAAACTATTGGTAATGGTTTAAAGAAAATAACCAACGCAACAATGATATCAAAAATACCGATCCAAAAAAGTATTTGTAGCGCTAGTATGGAATCAATTCCTGTTAATTGTGTAATCCACTCCGACCATTGAGCTTTTCCTTGAAGCGCAAACATTCCATGGCCTATAAATTCCCCTGCGACAGCGATGCGCAAAACCCATTCTATTTTTTTATTCGTATTCATATACAATTACAAAAATATATTATCTAATAACAACTTCTCTTACAACTTCACGAAACTTATGTGCGATACTCTGCATTTCATCGTTTGAAAACGGGTGATATTGTGCAAATTTCGGGTCAAGAGTAGTCGTCGGTCTAAATGTTTGTATATACATCATATCAGCGCCTACCAACAACTCTCTCATATCTTCAAGAGTTTTCTCACGGTGAATCTCTTTGATCAACGTACTCCGAAATTCATAAGAGATTCCCGAATCCTTTATCAATTGAATACTTTCAATAATATGATTAGGAATAACACAATTTAGAACCAGTGATGTATATTCAGCAATACTCGTTTTGACATCCATCGCAATATAATCAACCAAATTCTCTGATATTACTTGTTGAATTACCGATGGTTGATTTCCATTAGTATCAAGTTTTACCAAAAAACCACGTGATTTTATATTTCGCATACAATCAAGTAGTCCAACCGCCATTGTCGGCTCTCCTCCTGAAATTACAACGCCATCAAGCAAACTTTGCCGTTTTTCTAGAAATCTGTAAAAAGTTTTCTCGGGAATAAAACTACGTTTCAATTGTATGATATGTTCAGGAAGAACAAATTCTGGATTATGGCAATATCCGCATCTAAAATTACACCCCGGAGTAAAAATGACACACGATACTTTGTGTGGATAATCCAAAAGTGTAAACGGTTGTATTCCTGATATCAGCATAATAATTACCTATTCAATTCCACAAAACGCGAATTTGCAATCATACATTCTGTAAAATGTTTTCTGCTGTAATGTTCGCTCTTTTTACCAATATTAAAATGTGAAACCGGGCGATGATATCCCATTACCCTTGTCCATACTTCACAACGCGTACGCTTTTGTTCTGGCATATGTAGTAATAAATAATTATTTTGATTTTAATCTACTTTCATGTTGTAAACGAATCACACTATCAAATCGATCCCCCTTAATCCCCACCTCCTCATCGCAACGCGGACACCAATCCCATTCTCCTGCTAAATATCCATGTGACGGACAAATTGAAAATGTCGGAGTTATCGTAATATATGGCAAACGAAATTGCGTCAGAATTGTACGTATCAAATTTCTGCAACTAATTCCATCCGAAACACGCTCATTGAGATAACAATGCAAGACAGTTCCTCCCGTATATTTTATCTGCAAATTATCCTGCAATATAAGCGCTTCAAACACATCATCTGTATATCCGACAGGAAGTTGTGATGAATTCGTATAATACGGAGCAACTTCAGTTCCTGCCTGTAAAATGTCTGAAAATCGTTTTTTATCTTCTTTTGCAAAACGATATGTGGTTCCTTCCGCTGGAGTTGCCTCTAAATTATATAGATTTCCTGTTTTTTCTTGATACGACGTCAAACGTTCCCGCATAAAATCAAGTACTTCTCCCGCAAATTGCTGACCAAACTTTGTTGTGATATTTTCCGAATCATGCGTAAAATTTCTAATTGACTCATTTAATCCGTTCACACCAATTGTTGAAAAATGATTCCGTACAGAAACAAGATAGCGTTTTGTATAGGGAAACAGTCCACGATCCATCCATTTTTGAATTTCTTTTCGTTTTATTTCAAGCGATATCTGAGCTAAATCCATCAAATGTCCTAATTGTTGAAAATATGTTTCTTTATTTCCCGCATACACATAGCCAATTCGAGCAGAATTAATGGTTACTACACCAATTGACCCTGTCATTTCAGCAGAACCAAACAGTCCTCCTCCGCGTTTTTTTAATTCTTTCAAGTCAAGTTGCAAACGACAACACATACTACGCACATCTCCAGGATTTAAATCAGAATTAATAAAATTTTGAAAATATGGCGTTCCATATTTAGCTGTCATCTCAAACAACGGCAAATTTTTAGGATCATCCCATACAAAATCTTTGGTGATATTATAGGTGGGAATGGGAAACGTAAACGTTCGTCCTTTTGCATCACCTCGAGTCATCACTTCAATAAATATCTTGTTCACCATATCCATTTGCCCCTGCAATTCACCAAATGTACACTCAAATTCGCGTCCAGAAAGTAGCAGACGCTTATCCTTCAAATCATCAGGAACCGTAACGTCGAATGTAATATTCGTAAAAGGCGTCTGTGTTCCCCACCGCGAAGGGATATTTAGATTAAACACAAATGACTGTATATTTTGATACACATAGTCATATACTTTTTTGGCAATATAATTTTCCCTATCCTCATCAGTTTGAAACGAAATGTGATTCTGCATAATTTCATCTCGCAATTCCAATTCGTATTTTTTTACAAATGGCGAAATGTACGTATCAAAACTTGAAAATGCTTGCGCACCGGCCCATTCATTTTGCAAGGTTCCCAAAAAATTTACCATCTGTGCAATTGCCGATGAGAGATGTCGTGGTGGCCCTGATTCTATTTTATCCGAAACTCCATTAAAACCTTCTTCAAGCAATGCTCGTAAACTCCAACCGGCACAGTATCCCGCAAACACATCAAGGTCATGAATATGATAATCTGCGTTCCGATGCGCATCAGCAATTTTCTTAGGATAAATTTGTTCTAACCAATAATTAGCAATTATTTTTCCTGATGTATTCAAAATCATTCCACCAAGTGAATATCCTTGATTTGAATTTGCATTCACGCGCCAATCAAGACGATATAAATATTCGGCAATTGTTTTTTGTACTTCAACAAGAAAATTTACATTGACTAAGGGAACTGTTGTTGACGAAATTATTTTTTGTTCAGCAGACATATTTTTTATATAAAAAAACTCACTGTTAGTGAGCTTCAAAGAGCTTCGTTAAAAATTTTAATTTTTTATGGATTAATTTTTCGTATGTGGTGAAACACGATAGGGACAAGGAACGGTAGCGCACAACATTGCATCAAACTTTGATTCGGAAATTAGCGTGAATGAATGACATGATTTACATTTTACTTCCACATGTCCCTCTGCTAACCAGCCACGAAATAATAACTTATTACACCCCACACAACGATATTCTTTAATATTCATATCACATCGTTACACTATATATAGTAGATTTCATAGTTTTCAACACCTATATATTGGATAGATGTAGTATATCATACTCGTGAAGTATGAGTTATCCACATACAAAAAATCGCCGTGGTGAATGGCGATTTTTTTCGCATAATCATATTGCCACTACACACTATGATATACGAATGCGTAAATTCTCATTACGACTTCTATATATCCATCATATACTTATTATTTTTTGTGTCAATCTTTTTTTTGTGACTTATGCACAGATTGTTAGACGCATCCTCGCAACTCCATCGCTTTTGCAATGCGCGAAACCGCAACTTGAAATGAAGCAGTACGCAATGAAATTTTTTCTTTGCGAGATATATTCCACACCTCAAGAAATGCAGAATCCATAATTGGTTTTAATTTTTGTAATACTTCTATTTCGTTCCAATAATATTGTTGACGATTTTGTACCCACTCAAAATAACTTACCGTTACTCCTCCTGCATTTGCCAGAACATCAGGAATTACGATTATATGTTTACTCTCTAAAATTTTATCTGCTTCAGGAGTTGTTGGACCATTTGCTAATTCAAGTACGATTGTTGCGGAAACTTTTTCTGCATTATCAAATCGCAATTGATTATCAAGCGCCGCGGGAATTAACACATCACACACACATACTAATAATTGTTCATTTGAAATTTCACTACTTCCCACAATTTCAGATACCGCGTTTTGTACTGACCCTTTTTCATCTTTTATATTTGATATACGTTCAATATCTAATCCATCAGCACAATATATTCCTCCACGCGAATCAGATACCGCAACAATAACACATCCGAGGTCTTGCAACATCCGAGCAATTTCATAACCAGCATTTCCAAATCCTTGAATCGCAATTGTTAATCCTTTAATATCGCGCTTCAACACACTTACTAGTTGTAGAAGTACATACACTCCCCCTTCCGCAGTAGCTGTTGCTCTGCCCGCTGACCCACCAAGTTCAAGAGGTTTTCCGGTAATCATTCCCGGTTCGCTATGTCCCACAATTTTTTCGTATTCATCCAAAATATATGACATTGTGTGTGAATTCGTATATACATCAGGCGCAGGAATATCGCGGTCAACTCCGATATAGGGCGCCATCACGCGCGTCCACGCTCGCGCAATACGTTCTAATTCTGATTCAGACAACTCTTTTGGATTGCACTGAACCCCTCCTTTTCCCCCACCGAGAGGAATATTGACAACCGCGCATTTAATACTCATCAATGCCGCCAACGCCTTCACTTCATTAATATCTGCTTCAGGATGAAAACGAATTCCTCCTTTGTAGGGACCTCGCGCATTATTAAATTGAACACGATACGCATGAAATTGAGCTATTGAGCCATCATCCTTTACAATTTCAATCATTTCATCAATAGTACGGTTTGGCTCAAGAAATCGTTGCGCAATTTGAGGTGAAAGATTAAGACGCGATGACGCATTTTTCACTAATTCGCGATAACGTTCAAACGGATTATTCATAGTACATTATGGTAAGTAATATCAATATCTTAGCTTAATAATAAACATTTTGTACAATTGTCTGAATTGTCATCCTCGCCGCAGCGGGGATCCAGTAGCGAAGCCGCGTTCATGGTGCCATATCCCCTCCGCGGCGCTAAGATGCCTGATACCTACTACCAACCTACCAAACAAAATAATTTCATTTTGCGTGCGAAAGATCGCGATAGACACAAGCTAGAGCAATCAAAGAAAATGGCAATGATACAAACAATCCTAGTCCAAGAGGCAAAATACTCACAATAATCAATAATTTCAAGAGAAAACACACAAACCACACATCCATTTTTGCGCCACGGGTTGCCTGTTCACTCAAGGTAAACGATTCAATAATTCCACATTTTTTATCAATCAAATAAAACGGCCACAAAAGATATTTCATTCCCAAATAAATTCCAGGAACAATAAACAACACAAGCCCAAAACCTACCACCACGGAGTATAAAATTCCCGCAACCGCATATTTTACAAACAACTGAAACCCATTAAATACATCATTAAACACAGGTTTTTTTCCTTGAGCAATCATCAAACCAATTCCGACAACTCCCAGTTCTAAATATATTTGTACGCCTGCTGATACCATATCCATAAAAAGTCCAAGAAATACATTTCCTGCTGAAATGACATCTGGTACAGATAGTACCATATTTACTGCCATGAGAAACAACAATACTTTAACAAATAACCATACGTGTTTTTTTGTTTCTTTCCATGTTGTTGAAAATAGTTGGGAAACTGAAATTACTATCTCTTTTTTTCCAGAATTTCTGATAAACCACACACCGAGCAGGACAAATATAGCTGTCGCAATCGCAAACCACATACTCATCTGTCCGGTAATATCCTTTACCAGCGATGCAATTTCATAATCTGTTTTAGAAAAAAAATCAAAACTAACTTCTTCGGTTTGAGGAGTTCCTAATAATCCAAAACTATCAATAACACTACTTCCCAAAAAAAGTGCTAACGTTGTTCCCAACATAAGTGTTGGGGTTGTTATCATCACAATCCCGATATTTCTTAGTTTCATAAAAGTAAAAATAGTAAGTATGAATATGATGCATATAGTATACACGATAATATTCTTTTGAACAAAAAAATCCTTTGCCTGTATAGGCAAAGGATACTACTATGGCTCATAACGAATTAGTCCAAGAACTTCGGCTGTTCTGACGTCAACAATGGTCCTCTCACGTTGCAATCGGTCAAACATTTCGCGAGTCATTTTTCCACGTGTTGCCGCGTGCATAATTGCATACACTTTATTTTCTTTTTCTTGCATTACGCGCAAATCTTCACTCAAATCATCCATAGTGAGATCTGAATCGCTATAATAATGCCTCCGAACTTGGTGAAACAACAGAGTAGAGGACAGAGTCATATAACGCATTCCTCCCGCGCACCACACCAAGAGCGCCGCAGAACTTGCTTCAGACAAAACTCTGGTGTTCAAAAGAGCTGAACAATCCAGAATTTCTGTTACATAATCGTAAAATGCAAGTCCAGCATCTACCAAACCTCCTTGACTTGCAATATGTAGATTGATGTCTTCTTCATCTGATTCAGCTATGAGTGCTGTAATCTCCCGAATTACTCGTTCACACGATTCATGGTCAATTGTTCCCATCCAGAAAATATTTCTATCAAGTTTAGTTTTTTCCATTTTGTAACTCCTTGTAAAGAACATTGCGATGCGAATTGATGAGTGTAGGCAACATATCGTTATTTTTAATATATGTCAAGTACTATACAACAAAAAAACCGTCTGATGTTTGGTTCAGACGGTATATATCCAATTTAGGTGAGCTTAACCTCCACCCATGGATTTTCCTGACTCTCCCTGCGATACAAACGGACGTATGAGTTGGTTTTTTCACTGCGTAAACTGTGACGCAACATATATTGCGCACGCGTCAGCTCGGGAAACGCGTCTTCATCAATTTCAATACTAATAAATCGGTACAAATCTGGCCCAACTTTGAATGAAACCTTTTCTACCAACAAATTACGAAGCATACCGATTAATGCCTGAACCGTTTCATCAGGTTGTTCACCGCTTACTTCATCCGCTTTTGCAATTCTATCAAAAAACTTCTGAATCTCTTTCAGTGCGTCTCCAGCCAAAACAGGATCAATACGTGAAATATGGTTCACAAGTGCCACAACACGACGTTTTTGATTCGAACTCGTGAGAGTTATCTGCGTACGCAACTGACCTTTCTCATCAATCAACAACTTGTATACATGCGCTGTCAAAAACTCATTTCGTTTTCGGAGTGCAGAAACTGCCGAATCATTGTATTCAAAAACCTGATTCACCGTTTCATCAGTCCAACCGCTTTCATCCTGCAAACGCGCTTTGAGAAGCGCGAGCGAGAGTTTTTCAAAACGCAATTTTTCTTCTGCCTGACGAATCGCCTCACGCACCTCATCACGATCGTGCGTCAACGCTATTGTTTCATCTTTCCAACTCTTGATGATACTACGAATTCGCGCCGCATGTTTGGTTGCAATATTTTTTAGATCAGCGAGATCATTCGCGGCTTTAATATAACGTTGGTATCCTTTTGTCCAACGTTCACGAGAAATCTTTTCCTGTTTGCGTAGTTTCTCTAATCCCTTTTCCGTCAATCTAATTGCACGCAGAAGCAGCCCGATTTTTTTCTCTTCCATGACGCTTTTTCTCCTTTGTAAAAGAACACGCTCATCATACATTAACAGAAGAATATGTCAATAAAAAAATCCCCCATTGCTGGAGGATGTAAGAAAAACTACTGCAAACAGTCGGGAAACAAATGCGCGTTATGAGCACGTGTTTTCACATAATCTTCATCTGTTTCGTGTTTCTCTGGTAAAGGTAGCTTCATAAGTTTCTCTTCAATCATAAATGCGGATGAAGGAACAATACGTCCATGACTAAGTTCTTCATACAACTGATCTTTTGCCTGACGACGAGAATGTAGCGTCCCAGACAACTCTTCTCCATTTTCGTCGAATAAATGCGCATGCGCATCTTCTCCACACATTTGTATATCCGCACATGAATTTGGCAATCGCGTATAAGGAACTCCACCAAGAAATTTATTCCCTTGTGATTCGGAAATCAACCTATCCAACATCATCTTTCTGATACAAATTACCAAACTATTTCGGGAACGAACTTCAAAAGGTTCATCAGTTTCATTTGAACTATACGCATGAACAAATGGCTTTTTTTGTTCCTTACTATATCCTTCAATCATGCGAGATGAGGTACGTTTCAAATCACCCGTCCGAGACAATGCTTCAATTTGGCGTTCAAGATGAGATTCTTCTTCATCATCAATATGTTTATTATCACGTAAATTTGCTATAACCGATAGCCCAAACTCTTGCGAATAAACAGTAAGTAATGCCTTACCATTACTATCTACCAACATTATTTGACCATCAATAATCTCAACGGACGTCAATGTTTGTGGTAAATCACTTTGATTGATTTGAGCAAGTATTTCATCTAAAGACATAGAGGTGATAAAATTCTTTTCTACTGCACCCCTGACCACCTCTCTCGCACTATTCTTTGATTTCATTTCGGAAATACAAATACCACTGAAGAATACGAGCATCCCATACGTTCTTCCCAAATCATCGCATTTTGAAGACATAACAAATCGCGCAAAAGTAGCAACCAACTCATCACACAAAAGTATTTCTTGTGTGACTCTAACAACATCATCCTCCGTCACACGCTCTTCTGCCTTCATCACATACAACAAGACAATCATTGCATGTTCTTTGGAAAACAACGGAGATGAAACCATTCCTGTCTGATCATACAAATAACCAAACGGAATATCATCCGTAAGTCCCAAAATTTCCTGTACATCAGGAAGAATTTCCGTATCCGCAAGAGGCATTCTGCCTCCCATACTAAACCGAGCAAAACTTGTGCTATGAGACATGCCAAACTCCCTTTTTTATAGTGAAATGAACGAATAAAACCATAATATCTCTATCATAAAGAAATGTCAACGTGGGGTCAGGTACAAGACCTGGCCCCACTACACCTTGACCGCATGTAGATATAAATTTGTTCCACTTTCTTTGGTTGAGCGTTTTCCGTTTCTAATATAATGACATTTTTTTACGCTAAATCCGACATGTTTCGCGATTCTCACTAATTCTTCTCTAGTAAATGAATGAATAAAACGATTCCAGAGTAATTCTCCTTGACGATTTTTCCAAGGAATTATTACATCGTTATGCTCATCAGGTGTATATTTTTTTCTCATAACTTTGGACTCAACATTCCACACCGAAATACAACATACTCCTCCGCGTTTCAACACACGAAACATCTCACTCATCACTACTGTTCGTAATTCGTCTGATGGAATATGGTGTAGCGCGGCCAAACAAAAAACTGCATCAAAATAAGTATCTTTGCACGGAATTTCAGACATTTCTGCGGAGACAAATTCTGCTCCATCCAACGCGTATTGATTTCGCGCCTGCTCTATGATACGATCGCTCATATCTATACCAACGTACTGTGATGATGCGCGTAAAACATACGGCGAAAATCTCCCAGAACCACATCCAACATCAAGCACCTTTCCTTTATAAGGAATTGATTCTGCAAACAATTCAGCGTCAGACCAATGTTTTGTGCGTGTTTCTGTAAATTGAAGAGCTACCGCATTATATCCATCACGTGTTTCATCTATTATTTTTTGTATATTACTCATATATTATATCGCAATTTCCTCGTAAGACACGTGAGATATGAATCCTACCAATAAAGCCATCATAACTCAACTTTCACTAATTCCTCCCCACAGTTTTAAAGATGTAAATACGGTAAAACGTGCTATTCTTCGAGCTGCTGGCGGATTACAACCAACAAAATCATCACTTCTTTCAACATATCGTGAAATGGTTGCATTAGGCGAAATCAAACCATCGCAACAACTTGAGTACATTCTACAAAAAGGACACATCCGATCACTTTCTGGTGTATCTATTATCACTGTGCTAACCAAACCATACGCATGTCCGGGAAAATGCGTATACTGTCCCACAGAATCAATCATGCCAAAAAGTTATTTATCAAATGAACCAGCGGCTCAACGCGCCTTGCGAAATAAATTTGATCCATGGCTTCAAATTATCAATCGCTTATGCATGCTCGAAGGAAACGGACATAATTGCGATAAAATTGAATTGATTGTAAAGGGAGGGACATGGAACGCTTATCGTCTTGATTATCAACTATGGTTTATAAGACGATGTTTTGAGGCCTGTAATTCATACATTTCGGGTGGAATCAACATTCCATCAGATACCGTATCGTATTCAATTCGCGATATTGACCCTGCGACAACTTTCACTGATGTTTCAGAACTTGAACTTATTGACGCACGCGAAGCAACAACTAGTGAACTATTACAACAATACATTGAAGAAGAGCGGTTAGGGATGCGTAAAGCGCAACACATAAATGAAACTGCGAAATATCGTATCATTGGATTAACACTAGAGACACGTCCTGATTGGATTAGACCTCACGAAATTTTGGCTATGCGAGAAATGGGATGTACGCGCCTTGAAGTTGGATTGCAACATACTGATGACGCAATTCTCGCTTTGATTAAACGTGGACACACCGTAGCGCAATTCAAAGAAGGAATTCGCCTAGTTCGCGATGCAGGATTTAAAGTTGATTTTCACACAATGCCAGATCTGCCGGGGGCAACTCCTGATGGCGACATTAACATGTATAAACAAATTTTTGAAGATCCTGAACTTCGGCCTGATATGATAAAAATTTATCCATGCGCAGTCGTGCCACTCTCTGAATTGCATGATTGGTACCTCCAAGGAAAATTTACTCCGTATTCTGAACAAGAATTATATCGCGTATTAAAATCTGCAAAATTATTGACTCCTCGCTATTGCAGAATTTCACGACTGATTCGCGATATTCCATCCGATTCAATTACTGCGGGAAATTCTATCACTAATTTACGGGAAACTCTGCAACGCGATATGAAAAAAGATGGACATGAATGTGTTTGTCTGCGTTGTCGCGAATATGGTAGACAAATAAAATTTCATCCACACTTAGTTTCTGCTTTGCCACAATTATTCATTGAAAAATATCAAGCGAGTACCGGCTACGAGTATTTTTTAAGTTATGAAGATGCAGAACGCGTATCAGTTTCTGCTTTTTTACGATTACGATTACCAACTTCGCAAGATGAGCGAGTTACTGCATTACTTCCAGAAATTAATGGATGCGCATTTATACGCGAACTTCATACCTATGGAAACATTGTTCCCATTGATGAACACGCAGAAAAAAACGATGCCCAACATCGCGGATTAGGAAAAAAACTTATGATTGAAGCAGAAAAGATTGCACGTTCAGAAGGATTTACTCGTGTTGCAGTTATCAGCGGAGTCGGCGTGCGAGAATATTATAGAAAATTAGGATATGAATTAGAGGGAACGTATATGATAAAGGATTGTAAAAAAGAGCTTTAAAAATACGCCAACACACGTCATTTCGAATCCCTCGGAAGGGTGAGAAATCTCGTCAACGTACTCTGTCACGAGATCTCTCGTTGCGACTCGAGATGACGTAACGTTTACACGTCATTTCGAGCCGAAGCGAGAAATCTCGTACCACGTACATGTACGCGAGATCTCTCGTTGCGGTTCGAGATGACGTTAGGGGATTGCGACTCGAGATGACATATAAAAAGCACAAGATGATATAAAATGGAAACGCCATTTCGGACACCCACCCACACACGTCATTTCGAATCCCTCGAAAGGGTGAGAAATCTCGTCAACGTACTCTGTCACGAGATCTCTCGTTGCGACTCGAGATGACATTAGGGGATTGCGACTCGAGAAGACGTGGGGCTATGAATATAAATTGGGATAATCAAATTTCATTGCTTTTCGGACTTCGTTCATTGTTTGCTTACCGATTTTTCGCGCATATTCAGTTCCCTCTTGCACAATATTCTTCACCAGTTCAACATCAACTTCAGCTCGTTTAGCGCGAATTGGATCTAAAAATGCATTGATGACGTCTGCAACATCTTTTTTTAACACTCCATATCCTTTTCCTACATACTCCGATGCGATTTCTATTTCTGGTCTTCCTGAAGCCAATGAAAATAACGTGAGCAAATTAGAAACTTCTGGCTGTAAAATTGGGTCAAACGTGATTGAGTTGCGCGAATCAGTTGTTGCTTTTTTTAATTTGGTAACAACGACATCAGCAGAATCACTTAAATTTATGGTATTTCCCCGTGACTTACTCATCTTTTGAGACCCATCTAAACCTAAAAGTCGTGGATTTTTAGAAAGCATAATTGCGGGAACGGAAAATACTTCAGCAAATGTTGTATTAAATCGCTCTGCTATTTCACGTGTTAATTCCACATGAGGCGCTTGGTCTTCTCCAACAGGAATAAAATCTGGCTTGAATAATAAAATATCCGCCGCTTGTGAAACTGGATACATAAACATTCCAGCTGACATTTTTGAATCTAATCCCATCGCACGCGCTTCTTCTTTTACAGTCGGATTACGCGCGACTTGCGGAACAGATACCAACATAGAAAATATTGTGGTAAGTTCAGCAAGTTCAGGAACAGATGATTGCACAAAAATATGCGTTTTTGAAGAATCAATCCCAACACTGATATAATCACGAACTAAATCAATAATGTGTTCTTCAATTTTATTTGTATCTAATCTATCTGTTATCACTTGATAATCAGCAATAATAATAAACCCCTCATACCCTTTTTGCTGAAGAGTAACACGATTGAGAAGCGAACCAACATAATGGCCAATATGCAATGGGCCAGTTGGACGGTCACCCGTCAAATATCTTTGCTGTTTTTTTATTGTCATAGGTTTCCATTATATGACAAAAATAGGATTGTTGTCGAGAAAATAAAATTGTCACCTAAAGTCGTAGTTATCTCAACATCATTTCAAACCGTTGTGAAAAATAAAGTATTTTTTTGTCATTTCGAATCCCTCCACCCACCCACGTCATTTCGAATCCCTCCACCCACCCACGTCATTTCGAATCCCTCGCAAGGGTGAGAAATCTCGTCAACGTCCACGCCGTCACGAGATCTCTCGTTGCGACTCGAGATGACGTAAAATGGAAACGTCATTTCGAATCCACCCACCCACGTCATTTCG
>CAYVCS010000009.1:0-3278 GCA_964450455.1 uncultured Gammaproteobacteria bacterium
TTTCCAACACCTGGTTCGCCAATCAAAACAGGATTATTTTTTGTTCGTCGCGCTAACACTTGCATAACACGTCTAATTTCAGCATCTCGTCCTATCACCGGATCCAATTTTTCTTTTTCAGCCAAATCAGTCAAATTTATACCATATTTTTCTAACGCTTGATATTTTGTTTCTGGTTCTGGCGAATCAACTTTTTGATTTCCACGAATTGAAACTAATGTTTTTAACACATCATTAAATCGCAATCCAAAATGTCGTAATAATCCATGAATGCTATTTCGTGATGCTAAAAATCCGAGCAAAATATGTTCAGTTGAAATATATTCGTCTTTCATGGATTGCGCTTCGCCTCCCGCCGCACCTAAAATACTCATGGTTTCAGGAGCAAGATACACCTGCCCTACGTTAAATGAATTTGTTGACTGATCTTGTTGTTTTGGAATTCTGCTCAAAAAACGATCAATAGAAAGTCGCATGGCATTAATATCAATTCCGAGTTTTACTATTGTTGAAACAACAGTAGAATCAGTTTGCTCAATCAATGCTTTAAATAAATGAATAGGTTCAATTTGAGGTTGACCATTATCCATCGCAATTTGATGCGCATGATGCAGAGCTTCTTGTGATTTTGTAGTAAAATTATTGGGAATCATAGATACTTTTAGTTTAGCACTCGTTACGCTAGAGTGCTAATATACACAAAAATAAATAATTTGTCAAACTATATAGTAAGTTTTTAGTAGGTTAGCTTTTTAGCTTACTAGGAAACAAGATATGGCAGCCGGGTGTGCTTGCAATTATCCATAATGAAGTATATTCTGCAGTATTATGATTACGTTTATGCATGCACGAATTGACCCTATGTTGAAACGTGAAGTTCTCACGATTCTGGAGCAGTTTTTGAATGGCGAGAAGTCTCATCTTATTACAACCCCTAATCCAGAAATTCTCCTAAAATCTTAAAATAATGTGGTTTTTGGTGAGATTTTATCGAAGGCGGATATGGGAATTATTGATGGATTTGGATTGTGGATTATTTTGAAATTAAAAGGAATTAAAGAAGTTGAACGATTTTCTGGAGTTGACGTGGTGTATGAATTAGGAAAACTGTGTCAAAAAAATCATAAAAAAATAATGATGATTGGAGGAAAACCAGGTGTTGCGGCTTCAGCTCGTGATGCGTTTCGTAAACTGTATCCTCATCTTCAGATTGATTCGTATATTGGACCTAACATTTCTTATAAACTTTCTCATGTGCATCCGTATGCTGAAAGTGATGATGAAGTGATAACTGAAATTCATGCAAAAAATCCCGACGTTTTGATTGTCGGCCTTGGCGCAGTAAAACAAGAGCAGTGGTTAGCAAATCATCGCTTGGATTTACCACAGGTAAAAATTATGATTGGAGTTGGTGGAGCGCTTGATATGATTGCGGGAGTTTTTCCTCGCGCCCCTCGCGTTATGCGACACATTGGTTTAGAATGGTTATGGCGATTACTGTTAGAACCATCGCGAGCGTTACGAATTTTTCGAGCAGTCATTATGTTTCCGATAATCGCATCAAGAAAAAAAATAATCTTTCATTCATAATTTTTATGCAACCACGTGTACGCATCGCTCCGTCTCCAACGGGAAATATTCATATCGGAAATCTTAGAACGATGTTGTATGATTTTTTGTATGCCCGAAGACATGGTGGTTCTGTTATTTTGCGTATTGAAGATACAGATCATTCACGAGAAAAAGTTGGTTCAATTGAGAGCATTCATCACACGTTATCATGGGCAGGTTTGATTCCTGATGAAGGACCTACGGCGGATGGCGGTGAGATAGGGGAGTATGGTCCCTACATTCAATCACAACGTTTGGATATATATCAAACATACATTGATAAGTTGTTGGCCATCAATCAGGCGTATTGGTGTGTTTGCACTGAAGAAGAACTTACACAAAAAAGAACTAACCATATTCAATACCATCAAAAAATTGGCTATGATGGAACGTGTCGCGAAAAAAAACTTGCGCATGGACTTGTTGTTCGTATGAAAGTTCCTCATGATGGGACAACAACCTTTATAGATTTGATTCGTGGAGAAATCACGATTCAAAATAGTGATGTTGATGATCAAGTTATCAAAAAATCAGATGGGTATCCCACATATCATTTGGCAGTTGTTGTTGACGACCATTTAATGAAAATTTCCCATGTGTTTCGTGGAGAAGAATGGATAGCGTCTACTCCGAAACATCTATTATTGTATCAGGCATTTGGTTGGAATCCACCCCTTTTCGCCCATATGCCACTTTTATTAAATACAGATAGGACAAAATTATCAAAACGACAAGGTGCGGTTTCTGCCGAAGATTTTATTGCGCATGGATATGTCAAGGAAGCATTAATTAATTTTCTTGCTCTGCAAGGTTTTAATCCGCGCGCTGATCAAGAATTGTATTCAATAGAAGAATTGATTGGTTCGTTTGATATTTCAAAAGTAAATAAATCAGGTAGTGTGGTGAATTTTGAAAAGCTAGATTGGATGCAAGCGCACTACGTTAAAACAATGGAAATATCCGAATTAGTTCGTCGTGCTGTTCCATTTATGAAACAACATGCTAACGACAAACGAATATCCCAGCTTGTAAAAATGGTACAAGATCGGCTTGTTAGATTAGAAGATATTGAACCAATGATTGCATTTATATTTGAAGTACCCCACTTTTCTCCAGAATTATTAGTATGGAAAAAATCGGATAGCGCACAATGTCGTCGTATTATTGATCAACTAATAACATATTTGAGTGGACTAGACAGCGACGTGTATAGTGATGAATTAGTATTTGAAGCACACCTCAAACAATGGATTTTAGATTGCGCATTGAAAAATGGAGAAGTGTTGTGGCCACTTCGAGTCGCTCTTTCAGGATTAGAACATTCTCCTCCTCCTTTTATTATCGCCTCAATTTTAGGGAAAGAGGAGGTTCTACGGAGATTGGGTTATGCGAAAGGAGTGCTTTGATTTTAGATTTTAGATTGAAGATTTTAGATTGACGCATTGGATTGACGATTTTAGATTGAAGATTTTAGATTACGTAACGTCAATCTAAAATTTAAAATCACAAATCTAAAATCATTCCGTCCACAATCACTAATCCACAATCTATGCTATACTAAATAAGTATGAAAAATACATTATATGCTACGGCATTGATAGTAGCAATCATTGTTGGCTTAGAACCAACCTATATTTCTGCATTAACCGAAATTGACCAATTAAATG
>CAYVCS010000010.1:0-4964 GCA_964450455.1 uncultured Gammaproteobacteria bacterium
CGTGGGCACTAATAAGTCGTGAAGTTATACCAGATTCTACCGATCAAAACTATGTTCAACAAACCAAAACACTTATCAAATATCTGAAAGAGTGTGTTTTTCCCAATGAAACATTACCTTTTGAATATGCCACCGCAGTTGCGGAATTTGAGAAGTATTGCGAATCTAACTTTAGAGGAATGAGAGATGATCAAATAAGTGAACACATATATTACAACAATGAAAAAATGAACGGCGGGCTCCGCCGTCCATTCACAAAAGAACTCTCTGAACTACGCATCAATCAACTAACCCGCCAACTGCCTGTTGAGGTATTGTATGATATGGTCATCTCTTTTAAAAAAAATGAACACCATAGAGTATTGCAGCATCAAAGTACATGGACAAGAGGTTTTCTCAACGGCGGTAACATCATACTTGGTGGGTTTCTCGTGAATGGCAAGGTGGGAGGCATTGGGGGAAGTAACATGGGTTCACAAGGGCATGAAGACAGGATTGGCGTTTCCTTTTCCCGCAGTTATTGATACTTTGAATTATTGTTTATGTTATGGCCATCTCGTCATCGCGGTTTACGATGACGTGTTTTTTTGCCTTTATTCCACTACACACTACCAACTAACTAATTATCCACACATCTCCTAAAAATTACAAAAAAATAACGGATGCGGTTATTTTTTCGCTCAACAAAGTCAAAAAAAATCTATTGCACTATCTGGACTAATTATATATAATTATAGTATTCATAAATATTACTATGTTAGTATGAAACAAACATCAAAAAAATTGCGAGCAATGATGATGGATTCTGCCAAAACTATTCTTGTTGGCGGAGCTCATAGTGGGATTAGTGCGAAAGCTGTAGAAGAAGCGGGATATGATGCGATTTGGGCAAGTGGCCTCGAAATCGCGAGTGCTCATTGTGTTCCAGATGCTAACATTTTAACGATGTCAGATGTATTGTATGCGACAAAGCAAATGGTTGACGCGACTGATATTCCTGTGATTGTTGATTGTGATAATGGTTTTGGAAATGCAATAAATGCAATGCGAACAGTTGAAGAATTTGAAAAAATAGGGGCGGCGGGAATTTGTATGGAAGATAATATATTTCCGAAACGAAATAGTTTTTATGCTGATGTGAAGCGAGAGCTAGAAACTCCTGAAGAATTTTCAAAAAAAATTCAAGCAGCGATTAGCGCGCGAAGTAATCCTGATTTTGTAATTATCGCGCGAACTGAAGCGATAATTTCTGGTTTAGGTGTTGATGAAGCATTGAAACGCGCAAAAATGTATGTCGCGTCTGGCGCGGATATGGTTGTTCCACATTCAAAAATTCTTACGAAAGACGAAGTTGAGGACTTTGCGAAACGTTGGGATAATTCAGCTCCGCTCATTTCAATTCCAACAAAATACAAACATACATCAGTCAATGAACTTTCTGAAATGGGATATAAAATGGTAATTTTTGCAAATTTTGCGATTAGGTCATCAGTGATGGCAATGATTGAAACATTGAAAAAAGCACGAATAGAAGGATGTGCCGCATCAGTTGATGATGTGATGGTTCCACTTGCAAAAGTACAGGAGATGGTTGGATTTGAGAAAATGCGAGCGGCTGAAGAATTATATATCTGATAATGACATGAAGACGAAAAAAATTTTATGATTGATTCAGCAGAATTTCATCATACGTTGAAACAACATGGTTTCAATTTTTTTACGGGAGTTGCTGATAGTACCACGAAAGGATGGATTGAATATGTATATCGCGAACAAGAACATGTGGTTGCGGTGAACGAATGCGAAGCGCTCGCGATTGCTTCAGGATATTATTTAGGGTCAGGAAAAATCGCGTGCGTATATTTGCAAAATGCGGGTTTAGGAAAAATGGTGAATCCATTAACATCATTATGTGACGAAAAAATATATGCAATTCCCGCCTTGCTTGTCATAGGATGGCGCGCGGAGCCAGGAACATCTGATGAACCACAACATAAAAAAATGGGTGAAATTACGTGCGGTTTACTTGATATATTGGGAGTTCCCTATAAAATTGTTGATGAAAACTCATTTGCATCAGATATATTTGTTGCAAAAAATTGGATGGAAACAAAAAAAACTCCATTTGCTTTGATTGTGAGAAAAGGATTGATGAGTGAACATGATTCGATTGATACTAATGACACTAAGCTGTGGATGACGCGTGAATCAGCAATTCAAATTATTGCTGATCGGTTAGGAGAAACCGATGTAGTGATAGCGACGACGGGAAAAACATCGCGAGAATTATTTGAGCATCGTTTGAGAAAAGGAAACAATATCGGAAAAGATTTTTATACGGTTGGATCTATGGGATGCGCGAGTGCTATTGGATTTGGTGTTGCCTATGCGCAACCTCATCGGCGTGTTGTTGTATTTGATGGTGATGGCTCATTGCTTATGCAATTTGGCTCATGTGCGACGATTGGTCATTACAAACTTAAAAATCTTGTTCATATTGTATTTGATAATAATGCGCATGATTCAACAGGGGGACAGCAAACGGTTTCAAATACAGTAAATTTTGCAGATGTTGCGAAAGCGTGTGGATATTCTTCGTATATAGTTGTGCATGACCAACATAGTTTGGTAGATTCACTGTCTGATGTGGCGTTTGATGGTTCACGCATGATTGTTGTCAAAATTAACAAAGGGTCACGAAAAAATTTAGGTCGTCCAACATCCACTCCGTCAGAAAACAAAATTGCGTTTATGAATTTTTTGCGTTCGTAGATATGCATAGTATTATTCCTTTTACCTCATACATGAATACGCGCGTTATTTTTGGTTGTGGTTCAATTCAACAACTACGAGATTATATAGAGAATACAAAAGTTAAGAAAATTTTGTTGATGATTGGAAGTAAATCTGCGGAAGAATCTGGTTTGGTTGATCGTATAAAATCTTTACTTCCTAGTTCCGAGATTGTAGTGGTTTCAGGAATACATTCTCACCCAAGTTTTCAAGATGTCCGTTCTGCAATTGCTTCTGTATTAGAGCATCAACCGGACATTATTATTGGTTTAGGAGGAGGCAGTGTTATGGATGTTGCAAAAATTGCATCAGTGTGTGCATCGTCAAGCGACGACATAGAAATAATCTGGAATAAACGAGAATATGATACTCTTACAAAAATTCCGTGTATGGTAATTCCCACAATTTCAGGAACAGGAGCGGAAATCACTCCATTTTCAGCATTGTATGATGCATCAAAAAAATATTCAGTAGACCACCCCTTATTTCAACCCACGATAGCGATTATTGATCCAGAATTATGTGTTTCTGCGCCGTTTCATCCAAGTTTTTTTGCGGCGTTTGATGCACTTTCTCAAGCAATTGAAGGATATTGGGCGATTGCAAGTACAGACGAGTCAGATGAATATGCTGAAGTTGCGATACGAATTCTTCCTTCTGCAATTCAAGATTTACTAGAAGATTCAAAAAGTATTTCGGCGCGTCGGCGTATTGCGCTTGGCAGTTTATATGCGGGCGCAACAATTGGAATTACCCGCACAACAGCACCGCACGCTCTATCGTATGCGTTAACAATTCAAGGTGGAATTCCGCATGGCGCGGCGGTAGCATTACTATTACCATCTGTGTTCTTGTTCAATTATGAAGTAGATGAAAAAAATTGTACACATCCACGAGGATACGCATACGTAAAGAAAAAAATTGAGCACATTGCACATATGTTAATAGGAAAAACTTCGGTTAACGATGCGGCTGATTTTTTTACAGAATTATTTTTAAAAGGCGGAGGAGTCACTATACCCTCAACACTTTCGGTTGATGGTTTGATGAGTTCAATTAATGGCACGCGATTAAAAAATAATCCTCGAACATTAGAGAACGATGAAATCAAACATATATATTCACACATACTGATATGAAAGCAGTTATTCTAGCGGCAGGACGTGGAACACGAATGGGAGAACTCACGTTAGACAGACCAAAGTGTTTATTACCTATTCGTAATCGGTGTACAATTGATTATGCGATAGAAAATTTAGTGAATGCAGGAATTGCTAAATATAATATTGCAATTGTTGTAGGTTTTAAAAAAGAAATGATTATACAACACGTGGGAGATACATGTGTATATATAGAGAATCCAGAATTTTCCCATACGAATGATATGTATTCATTTGGATTGACGCGCGATTTTGTGGGGAATTCTGACTGTGTATTTCTTCATGCGGATGTTTTTTTTGACCCGACAATTTTGCGAGATTGTGTTTCGTATGAACCTCTAAAAAATGTGTTAGTAGTTGATACGGATAATTGGACTGAAGAATCTATGAAAGTTGAAGTTAAGAATGGAATTGTAGTACGCTCGTCAAAAGCATTGAAACCAGAAAATACGTATGGCGATTGGATAGGTATGGCAAAATTCGCGGGGGAGTCCATTCATCATATATTTGATACCATAGAATATCAGGTTGAACTAGGCGAGTCAGATACACATATGGGAGTCGCGTGTTTCACTCCAATGGCACAAGCAGGACACAAATTTTATAGTATGCCCACTAATAATCGTCCATGGATTGAAGCAGATTTTGATTTTGAATTAGAAAAAGCAAATAGTAGTATATACGATTTGATATATCGTGGCGTATAAACACATAGTTTCTGGTATTGATGAAGTTGTATTGGTCTTTAATTGTTGGTATAGTTTGTGAGTAGATTTTAGATTAATGCGCTACAATTTTAGATTGTTGATTTTAGATTTTAGATTGACGCTGGGCGATTTCAGATTGTTGATTTTAGATTTTAGATTGACGAATAACAGACGCCACAATTCATCAATCTAAAATCTAAAATCTAAAATCGCAGTGTCCGAGATGTCCCCGACGAAGTTGGGTTGCACGGATCCGAGCACTTCTCTTCTGCGAGATGACGCGGAAGAGATCTAATTGGTTGTG
>CAYVCS010000011.1:0-2185 GCA_964450455.1 uncultured Gammaproteobacteria bacterium
CAACATTCCGACAGTCATAAAAGTATGTTCGTTTGGTAAAATTTTAATCAACCTTTCACTGTTCCAATACGACTGAATTTCCTGTAGCGCATCTTGTGTTGACAACGGTTTTTCTATGCGCTTTGAATCGGTAATGACAGCAAAAAATTCCCATAATACTTGAGGAGTTATGCACGCCTGCATTATTCCCATAACCGCACGATCCCTTAGAATTTTTGCTTGTTTGTGATATGAAGAGTCAGTGTTTATCGCATAGATTAAAACATTGGTATCAAGCAAACTTATTTTATTCATACATATGTTCACGAGTAAGGACGAGCTTCATTTTTCCTAAATTAGAGGATGTAAACTTTGGTATAGCCGCTTGTCCTTTTTTGGAACTCTGCAACTCCTCCCATATCCGCACTCCTACAATAATTGCCATTGGGATTTTTTTCTTTACAATCAAAAATTGATCTCCTTGATAATAGGACTTATCTAAAATTTCCCCAAACCGCAGGCGGGCTTGTTTGGCTGGAATAATTGTTGTGTCTTTAAATTCCAATTTCATAGCACGAGCATTTTATAAAAGAAAAAACAATTTGTCAATTTGACAAATTAAAAAAAACTAGTATGCCCTTACAATGCGCGACGAAATGGATTTTTCGTCTCTTGTATCTAAAATCAGTTTGCCATTCTTATCATATAACTTTGCTTCCTGAATATCTTTAACACAAACAGTAATGTAACCATTTTTATCTGTTGTGAAAACTAATTCAAAAGGTTCCTCAGCAAATCGAACTTTCCACCGAGCATAAACTTTTTGGTTAGGAATGTATGTATTAAGTACAACATGAACATCTAAATCTACATCGTTGTGAACTTGATCCATATACAAGGATGCCGGATCTATATGCTTAACTAAAGAGATGGGAATGATAATTTACGATCAATGAATCCAAATCTGCTTGCAATTCAACTGCATCTTTCCATTTATTGCCACTTAATCGTTCTTTTTTAACATACTGCACAACATCATCAATGCCTATCTTGTTGAATAAATCTATCTGTTTTCCTGAAAAAACACGGATTAACCCGTCTTTCATAGCTTGTATTTCTAATACTAAAAAATTAACAGACGAAGTAATGTCAACTCCGCCCGGGTGCAGATAAGCATCTTTACATGATTTAGGGTACTCTATTTTTGAACCATAACAACGAACTGCGTCAAAGTCTGATAACTTTCCAACCTCTCCGCGTTGTCCATAATCTATAGTAATAATTCCCCCTCGATCAAGAGCGCGATTAATTTGTTTTTGCCATTGTAAAGCATTAAGATTTATCGGCTCTTCAACGCCATCTGGTATAGAAATAGCATATTCGCGAATATATTCATCAACCTCTTTTGTAGGTTTTTTCCATACCTCATGCCAGTTGTTATCTTTAATAGTAACATATTTTTGATATACCAATCCTTGTATTTTTTTAACGCATTCAACTGGAAAAGCGTCAGGTAATTCATTGGATATAAATACTCCTTGGACATTGCGCAATGGAATGTCATACGCAGAACCATGGATATAATCAACATTGGTGAAATCGCTTAAAACCTCCCGTTGCTTGCGCACTAATTCTCTGCCATATTCTATAATAGTATATCTTACTGCGTCAAAAAATTGCGGCTGAAACCGATGCGCCCATTCCAAAAGCGAAGCCGCCAATGAAGCGTGTCCGGCGCCCATTTCAACAATCCGAAAACCATCCGTCTTTCCCATTGCTTCCCAAATACGCATCGCGCATTTCCCTATTGCATTACCAAATGTTTCCGACGCCTCTGGAGAAGTGGAAAAATGTTTTTCAAAATCAACTTTGCCTGCAGAATAATAACCATCTTCTCCGAATAAACATTCTTGCATAAAAGAAGAATATGGGATAGCGCGATCTTTTGACTCAAAAATTTTTTTGGCGATATTTCGTACAGTATCAATACAAGTAGCATCATAATTAACGGACACGCCAGTGTCTATAGGTTCGCTTATTTTAATTTCTGGATTATATCGTGCTTCTGGCACAATCATAACATCGCCCATAATTTCACACAAAAAACATTACAAACTCGCCTCAATTGCTCCAAAATCCGCGCGTTTGGAAGAGGCGCCGAGTTGTGTTCGTTCTAAAATTTCTGCCGCAACCTCAGAACGGGGGC
>CAYVCS010000012.1:0-7563 GCA_964450455.1 uncultured Gammaproteobacteria bacterium
ATAAAGATATTGAGGTTCAGGGGGATTGGACGATGATATTTCAAAATGGTACATACGAATTTATACACACAAAACTGACACTATCTATGCGCGATGACGCTGATGGTTTGAAAGTTATACAAGGTCAAACAGCGTATCCTGGATTTGTGAGAGGACGAGTGAGATTGCTTTATTCCAAAGACGAAGTGGGTTTGTTAGAAGATGGTGAAATACTCGTTACCCACATGACGTCTCCTGAATTTATACCTGCACTACGAAAAGCGGCGGCGTGTATTACGGATGAAGGTGGTATAACATCTCATGCCGCCATAAGCGCACGGGAATTACAAAAGCCCTGTATTGTTGGAACAAAAAATGCTACAAAGAAATTACGAAATGGTGACGTTGTAGAAGTAGACGCGCATCATGGGTTGATTACCATTATCTCAAAAAAAAATTGAAATTGAAATTGAAATAAATATTGTACACTATTCAAAAAGTATGACTATGAGTACATTAGGAAACGCGAGAGATGGTGTGAGGACGTGGATTGAGATTCATCAAAAGTCGTTGAAAAATAATTGTGGAGTTTTTAGGCGTTTGATTGGTGCGAAATGTTTATTGATGGCAGTTGTAAAATCAAATGCGTATGGTCATGGTTTGATTGATTTTTCACTCACTGCGGAAAAATTGGGGGTTGATTGGTTTGGGGTTGATTCAATTATAGAAGCTGAAACTCTGCGACACGCTGGGTTGAAAAAACCGATATTGGTTTTAGGATATACCTTGCAAAGTAAAATTGATGATGCCATTCAAAATGATATTTCAATTACTGTCGGTGATATGGTGTCACTTAAACGATTGAGAACATCGCGCTTTGCTCATGGAGTTTTGAAGATTCATCTCAAAGTTGATACGGGGATGCATCGTCAAGGATTTTTTCTTTCGGAAATTCCTGAAGTTATAAAAATATTACAATTGAAAAAAACGTCCATTCTTCTTGAGGGAGTTTTTACTCATTTTTCTTCTGCAAAAAATCCCGCATTTCCTGCAATAACGCTTCAGCAGATTGAGGAATACAAAAAAATTATTGATGCGCTGGAGTTAGCGGGATTTTCGAATTTTATCAAACATACTGCCGCAACATCGGGAACGTTGTTATTTCCTGAAAGTCATTTTGATATGGTGAGGATTGGTATTGGGTTATATGGATTGTGGCCGTCTGTAGAAACTAAATCGGCTTGTCAGAAAAAAATTCGTTTGCAACCTGTTTTGTCATGGAAAACAATTGTTGGTTCGCTCAAGAAATTATCGCGCGGAAGTAGTGTGGGGTATGATCTCACAGAAACGGTTACTCGCGCTTCGTTGATCGCGCTGTTGCCTATAGGATATTGGCATGGATTTCCACGAGCACTTTCTAGTATTGGTTATGTGATAATAAACGGCATGAGCGCGAAAATTATTGGACGTGTGTCTATGGATATGGTATGTGTAGATGTAACGGATGTGAAAAAAATACAATGTGGCGATGAGGTGACGATAGTTGGAAATGACGGTTTGTCGTCTGTTACCATTGATGAACTCGCGCATCTTTCAGACACTATCCAATATGAATTTGTTACGCGAATTAATCCATTGATTAAAAAAATTGTGGTTTGACGTTTGTATGACTTTTATTTCGAACTTAATAAATTTCATTGTGCATATTGATGTGCATCTCGGTGAAATTATATTACAATATGGCATAGCGTCATACGCAATAGTGTTCGGAATTATTTTTGTTGAAACAGGATTGGTTGTTTTTCCCTTGTTACCCGGCGATTCACTGTTGTTTGCCGCTGGAGCATTTGCGGCGATTGGTTCGTTTAACATTACTTTGTTGGTTGTTTTGTTGTGGATTGCCGCGTTTCTTGGCGACACAGTTAATTATTGGATAGGATATTATTTTGGTGAGAAATTGATTGCGTCTCATAAAATCCCCCTTAACTCGCGTTATATTGAAAAAACTCAAAAATTTTATGTAGAACATGGGGGAAAAGCGATTTTTTTGGCGCGTTTTGTGCCCATAGTGAGAACGTTTGCGCCGTTTGTCGCCGGTATTTCAAAAATGGATTACAAAAAATTTGTGTATTATAACGCAAGTGGGGGATTTGTTTGGGTTTTTGGATTTACCTTGTTGGGATATTTTTTTGGAAATATCCCGAGTGTGAAAGAAAATTTTTCATTGGTGATTATAGGGATTATTTTTGTTTCTGTGTTGCCGATTATGATAGAAATGTGGAAATCACGATGTGCGAAGTGACGGTAGAATTGTTTACGTGATTTTTCGGACATAGATGTGTGGTGAATATACATTCAAACTTATTTTTTTGCTTCAAACGTCAATTTAATAACATGAGAACATACTAAATTATGTTTTGTAACATAGTATGAAATTTGTGGTGACTGGAGGTTGTGGATTTATTGGTTCGCATATTGTGGATGCGCTCATTGCACGTGGTGATGAAGTTCATATAGTTGATACGTTTCGTACCGGCAAACGCGAGCGATTAAATTTGAACGCAGTGCTTCATGAAATAGATATACGAGATGCAGAAAAATTGCTAGAAATTTTTGTCGGCTCTAGCGGTATTTTTCATACCGCAGCTGAACCGCGCATGCAGTATTCAATTAATGATCCTCGATTGACGCATGATATTAATGTGACAGGAACTCTCAATGTGCTTCTTGCGGCACGAGATTGTAACGTGCCGAAAGTGGTATATTCTGCATCAACATCAGCATACGGACTTGCTCATACTATGCCACTTACTGAAGATATGACGCCTAATCCTCTTATTCCGTATGCTATTCAAAAATATGTGGGAGAAAAATATTGTGAAATGGCAAGCGCGCTGTATGGTGTAGCTACTGTGTCACTTCGCTATTTCAATGTGTATGGCCCTCATCAAACTACTGATAGTGATGGTCCGTATGCAACGGTTGTGGGGATTTTTTTGGGTCAACGGAAAAAGAATATGCCTATGACGGTTGTTTTACCAGGGACGCAACGCAGAGATTTTGTGCATGTATCAGATGTGGTGAATGCAAATTTACTTGCGATGGCGAGTAACAAGGCGCAAAAGGGAGAAGTTATCAATATAGGAACAGGGATAAGTTATGGTATGATAGAAGTAGCAAAGTTAATTGGCGGACCAATGGTTTTTATTGGTGAACGAAAAGGAGATGTTACCGACAGTGTGGCAAATATTATACGAGCAAAAAAAATGTTGGATTGGGAACCGCATGTTGCGTTTGAAAAAGGGATTGATGAGTTGAAGCAATTTTATGGATTGTGATTGATGTGGATGCATATAAAAATTTTTATTGTGTTCTATAAAAAAATTAATTATTTATTAGTATATCAAACATATGAGTGAGCAGATTAGAGATGCATCTCTACAAGATCCAAAAAAAGTAGAACGCGAAGCGCTTGTCAATGAGCTTGGTCAAAAAATAGAAGCCGCAAGGAAAGCTGGTTTAATCAACAACGAAGTAGCGAATCTTGTGACGTATGCGCTGAAATTAGAAGGTGATGAAGCGTTATTTGCCAATCGTGTGATAGCGCGGGGTTCAGATCCTGCATCTCTTGAATTTGCATTGCAGGGAGAAATTAGCGAACCAGTCATGCGCGCTCACACACAAGGTCCGGGCGCGCTCAAAGAACATGAACGCGATGCATGGCTTCTTTTAGCACATGCTTCTATTGACGAACACGCGAATGCTAAATTGTCACCTTCAAAAAAGTTTGCGCAATTTCATGATGCATTGAAGTGGCTTGAGACGGCTAGTGAAGAAGAAAGAAAAGAAGCGATTGATCATGAATTTCAAAAAATTATTGCTACTCCATTTGAGATTGCAGAGGTGAGAGGGGTTTCTATGAGAGTGTATACGTCTGATCTTGGTTTTGCTTCTGCCTATTGGAATGGTTGTGAATTTGCCGCAGTAAAAGAAGATCAACTTACGTTTGTTGGTTCGCAAAACAGAACACTGCAGGAAATTGGTATACAAGTGGATAAACAATTATCGCCAACGTTTGGTATTATTTTTTAAGGAAAATATATGACAATAAATTATCTCGCGGTGTTTGTGTGTGGAATGCTTTCAATGGTTGTTGGGTCTATATGGTATGGCCCATTGTTTGGACGAAAGTGGTGTCAGATTGTTGGCGCAAATCCAGATGATGTGAAAGCGCGTAAGGAAATGCAAAAGAAAGCGGGACCGTTATATGCCGTGCAATTTTTGTTGACGTTATTTCAAGTCACTGTACTCGCACGTTTGATCGCTGATACGGTAAACGTTAGTGGACTGGAACGTTCATTATGGATTTTTGCGGCGTTTGTTATGCCGACTATTGCCGGAAGTTCAATGTGGAATAATGAATCCACAAAAAAATCATGGGACAGATTTTTCGTGCAAACCGGATATCAATTGGTGATGTTTGGTATCTATGGAGTTGTATTAGGAATGTGGAAATGAATCTAGGGCTGAAGGAGGTCTGGTGTTGTCCTGTGTATGTTTTTTTGATAGTATAGGTATAAGGTCGAAATATACTTCACTAACTTATAACATCTTTGGCTTATGAACTATTATATATCGGCGTTGAAAAAGTATGCTACATTTGGCGGTCGGGCACAGCGAGCGGAATATTGGTATTTTTTCTTGTTTAACCTTATTATCAGTAATATTCTATTTTTTGGTGGGAGATTGCTTGGTGCTGGTGCTATTTTATACGGTTTATATCTAGTTGGGGTTATTATTCCAAGTATTGCAACTTCAGTACGAAGATTGCATGATACAGGAAAAAGTGCTTGGTTCTTGCTCGTGTCGCTCATTCCTTTGGTAGGATTTATCTGGTTTTTTGTTTTGATGGTGATGGATAGTAAACCTGGGGCGAATATGTATGGTCCTAATCCTAAAGGGTAGATACATAGTCGAAGAAAATGGGGGGTCGTCTTCATCGGCGACCCTTTTAGTTTTTTTATTATCCAATATACAGTTTGTACCATGAGGTTAGTATGAACGTTGGTCCTACCTCACATTGACATACATCAATGTGTATGGTTTACTAGAAATGTATAGTGGTTTCTTTGAAAATTCATCGCAAGGGAGTCGTCCATGCATCTTCGTCAATGTTTTAGAGCAGAACACGTTCAGGAATTAAAGCAGGAACAGCGATTAACTCACGAACAGAAAATGATGATTGATATGTCACAACTTCAATTACGACGTGATGTGGTGGAAGCTTTGTATGGGGAAAAGTTTTCGCCTCGCGCAACGTGTCCAGTATGTAATCATGCATTGACGGATTTTGAAATCATGAAAGGATTCAGAACTGATCCAACAGATTATACGACTAAATGTCCAAAGTGTAGAAAGCGTTTTTTAGCGCGTCTGCATCGTTCTACAAAAAGTGGTTGGATTGAAATGGCGTTCTATTGTCCGAGTCAGACGCTAGGAAAATTGAAAGATATGACGTCGGTTTCACTTGCGGATTTTCAGTCAATCAACCGCGAGATCTACAATTCCGCGATCATCCATTTTGGTGGGTTGAAGCAAGCGTTCAAACAAATTGGACTCACGTACAAACACGAAGCAGATCTAGATTGGAAGAATCGCATTGGGCTATTTCTTGGAAAGATGCCCGATACCGTCATTGCAGAGCTTGTGTTTGTGTCTACTGCAACTGTCAGCAAAGTTCGCCGTGAGCGTGGCATTCGCGCATACAATAAACGTACTGAAGCAGAAAATTTTGGGAACGAGGGTTGAGATAACGCAAGGGGTCAAGCACATGTGCTGACCTCTTTTTTTATTGTGCCGATTATGGTATTCTCTGATAACAAAAATGCGGATGTAGTTCAATGGTAGAATACGTGCTTCCCAAGCATGTGGCGGCGGTTCGATTCCGCTCATCCGCTGATTTAAATTATTATTAGAGTTTTTTGTATTTTTGTGATACTATAAGCAAAGAGAATCAAACAAAATGATAAAATCTTTATTATGTGCGCTATTCATAGCTGTTACCCTCTATGAATTTAGATTTATACATTAAAGTATGTCAGAACAATCTAGGTTTCAAAATTTTAGAAAACCAAAGTTACAAGAGAAAACTAAAACTGCGGAAACAGTGGAAGTTAAGGATGTTGAACTATCTCAACAGGAATTGGAAAAAAGAGAGTTGAGAAAGCAAGTTGTTAATGTGGCAAAAAATTTATTGGTGGATGATTTTGTTGAAGCTGATATTGATGGTTTAAGCGATGAAGAATTGGGAGAGTACATTCAAATAAAATTTCAAGAGCATTTGGAGAATTTTTTTACATCGTCTGGATTGGAAGAAGAAATAAAAACGTGTAAAGATGATGAAGAATTATTGCATTTGATAACCAATAAAACAGAGGGTATTCGTGGGTGGGTTAATATGCTTCCTAATATCAAAAAAGAATACGAAGGTTCTGGCATGAACTGTACAATGGGTAGTGCTATGTTGCATTTAGCATTAGAAAAATTAGGATATAAAAATGTTAGAACAGTTACGGTAATGAATCATCATATTGTTTTAAGGGAACTAGAGGATGGTTCAATTAAAATTTATGACTCTGGTTCAAAAATTACTAAGGATGGAAAGTTGTTGGGTTACTCCCATACATTTACACCCGAACAGATAGTGCGTAGAGAGGAAGTTGATGAAAAATCAGGAAGAAGGGGTTTTTCCCTTACTCTTAATAGGGGAGAACAGGATGATGGAGGGGGATTTTATGGTCCTGATAGAGAAGGTCATTTTACGCAAAAATTATATGCTTTTGATTCTAGTATTAAAATGGATGTATCAATAGCGTTGGACAATCTTTCATGTATTGAGGCAGATGCAATAGAACTTGGGGGTGCTGGGGACAGACCACTTATTGATGAAAATAATTATTTGCGGGAGGTAGCTGATTTTTTTCGTCTAAATAATCAAATAGAATTAACTGACGAAAATTTAAGAACCATAGCCCATGAAAATTCTGAAGCAAAAAAGAAATTTATAAAAGCATCGGAGCAAAGCTTTATTTCGCAAGGCATTATTTCGGGAAGTCCTATTCCTAACCCATATGATTATTTTAAAAATGTACTTCTGCAACCCAAAAAGGAAATGGGAGATTTGCCAAACCCAGTTTTGTTCATTTCGGGAGCATCAGAGCGTCATGAACAAGCAAAGGCATTGTGTGCGAAATACCCTGAATTAAAAAATATGAGTTCAAAAAAAATATATCAACAATTTGGATTATTTCATGCTGATAAACTTATAGAATAGCTAGAAAATTATCAAAACAACAAAATTTTTTTGATTAGTAGTTCAATGGTAGAATACGTGCTTCAAAAGCATGTGGCGGCGGTTCGATTCCGCTCATCCGCTTCCTGCAAAATTTAGTAAAAATCATCACGATTCACATCTTGATGATTTTTTATAGTTCAAAAAAGCCACCTCGCGGAATTGAACCGCGGACCTCTTCTTTACGAAAGAATTGCTCTACCAACTGAGCTAAGGTGGCGAGAAATGAGAAT
>CAYVCS010000013.1:0-2098 GCA_964450455.1 uncultured Gammaproteobacteria bacterium
CGTAGAATATTTGCATCATTCTTTCTCGCTATCTTTCTTTTTGGATCTGTAACACAACCTGTATTTGCCGTCGCGACATCAGCACTTTGTTTTTGTTATCAACCTGAAGGTGCAACACCAGTGACGGTGGCAGATGCAAATACTTGTAAGGAAACGTGTACAAAAAAAACAGACAACGCTGGCTATTTATATGCGACTGACTCAAGCCAGTATCCGAGCTCAAATTTACGCTGTTTTCCAAAAGCAGAAACATGTACGAACGCCAAAGGGACATATGATACAAAATATCAGCCTCCTGAATGTAAAGCAGGTTCACATTATTGTTATCCATCTGACAAACTTGTCACAACCCTTTCTGTCGATATTTTAGGAAAGTCGTCTGTTCTTAATATTGCAGAATATATCGACGTTGTTTATCGATGGCTTCTTGGGTTTTCGCTCATTGTAACGATCGTCATGATGATGATCGGCGGACTTCGATATGTGGTTGGTGCCTCGTCTGGTGAGGTTACAAAAGCAAAAGACATGATAAAAAAATCTGTTGAAGGTTTTGTCTTACTCCTTTTTGCTTATGTGATTCTTTTTACCGTGAATCCTCAGCTCATTAAATTACAAGTTCCAAAAATACCGATGTTGCGTAAGGTTCTGTTGCTGAGTGGTGAGGAAACATGTGGGTATCTAACAAAAGTAATGGGATATAAGTTAGATGATAGTAGTCAAGTTGCAGGAAAATACGGGAAAAATTACTGTGGATCTATCGTAAATCTAAAAACAAATCCTGATGGGACAGACGCACCTGCAGATGCAACATGCATGATTGATCTTTGTGAAGGAAAAGGTGAATCAGGATATATTGGCACACCTGTGTGTGTTGGATATGGAAAGGATGCACGGTGTTTGACGTGTAATCAAGTTGTTCCGCGTAATAGCTACAATATCGTACCATCTGCTGCTCAATGTGCTGCTCTCGATCCAGCGGATACATATGTTGGTGGTTCGAGCACTCAATATGATCTATATAATTTTTGTGGATATACACAGGCCCCAGGAATGGTCATGTCTGGTTTTGGCATGACGTCCGCAGCGGTAGCAACTGCCGCCACTGGAGGACTTGCTACATACGTTTATGCCGGACTCGTAGCAAACGATGCTATTATTGGAACATGTGCCTATATGCCAATTAATTGTAAACAAATTGCTACATGTGAAGCGTATGATGATGTTATGGTCGGGAACACCATTGAGCCAAGCCAAGAACTTGATGATTTAAATTATCCTTCATTTGGAACTCCAAATATTTTTGATGTGTGCCAACAAGACCCGTGTGGTGTGGGAAAAACAACATCAAAAACATGCACGATTGTTGAAGGAGACGTGGTAACTGACTGTGTGAGTAAGTGAAGTGTGGCGTGAAACGGGGTAAGGTCTTGTTTTTTGCCTTTTTTTGTTTGACAATAGTTTAAATACATGCTATATTTGGACTATGAACAGTTGTAAAAGATACTGAGTTTGGAACATCAACTTGTCAAAAAGTAGTAGTATTTAGAAAGTATGTATAAGCGAATTATTGAAGAAAGCGTTAAAAATGACCTTTTTAAAGGGAAAATTGTTATTATTTATGGTCCGCGTCAGGTTGGGAAAACGACGCTGGTAAAGAAGCTTTTATCTGAGAACTCTAAAAATGGCCGATATTTTGATTGTCAAATCCAGTCGTATCATAAATCTTTTATTCCCGAACCTGATTTGGTGAAGGAACAATTTGGAGATGCGACAATGGTTGTATTAGATGAAGCCCAATATATTCCAGAAATTGGGCGTGTGTTGAAGGTGTTTCACGATGCCTATCCAAACGTTCAGTTGTTAGTGACGGGTTCCTCAAGTTTCGATCTTGCAAACAAAACAAGCGAGTCGTTGGCTGGTCGAAAGTATGAATATACCTTATTTCCACTTTCAGTAGAAGAAATTATTTCAACGCAGACTCGTCATCATTTCGACATTTTTTTCGAATCTTTATTGCGATTTGGATGCTATCCAGATATCATTGACCGTGGAGAAAGAGAGAAAAAAACTGAATTGGAAATTTTACAGTCCGCCTCAT
>CAYVCS010000014.1:0-4700 GCA_964450455.1 uncultured Gammaproteobacteria bacterium
CACCACGGTTCGAAATGACGTGTAGGGTGCGGGCGAGGACGTGGTACGAGATTTCTCACCCTTCCGAGGGATTCGAAATGACGTGTCGGGTGGGGTTTGAAATGACGTATCCCTTTTTACGTCATCTCGAGTCGCAACGAGAGATCTCGTGGGCGTGGACGTGGTACGAGATTTCTCACTGCGGTTCGAAATGACGTTGTAGGATGCGGTTCGAAATGACGTGTTGGGTGCGGTTTGAAATGGCGCTGTGGGGTGGGTCAAATTGTCTGATTCAGTTTTGAAATTGCATTTTCAATGGATTTGTTAAAACTTTCTTGGTCGCTTGCTTCAATTGACAATTTCGCATTTGTTATCATTTCTTCCATAATCAAATCTGCCGCATTTCCATCTTTTCCGTGATACCATTGTTTTGCGGTCAACACTTGTTCAACAAATGGACCTAACAACAAATCTTCACGCTGATCCTTTACGAGAGCTCGCAGGGCAGTCGGTTTTTGTGTTGCCGCTAAATACGTTTTCACATTATCCGCGCTTGACGCAAATAAGAGAAAATCCCATGCCCATGAACGATTTTGAGATTTTGCCGCAACTCCTTCTAACCAAAAATTCGCGATATTGATAGGTTGAGTTGGTAATTGTTGTGGAACTGGCGCAACTCCGAGTTGCAATTTTGGAGCGCGAGCGCGAATCAGTGGTAATTGATAGGCGTAACCAAACATATACGTTACTTGTCCACGAATAAACGATTCAAGTCCATCTGGTTGAAGCGAATTCCACGTATATACTTTACGAACAGGAAGCGCAAAATCAATATAGAATCGCAATGCATCTATCCCCGGCGGCGTTGCGCGTTCAAGTCCTGGTGGATTGATTGCAAACGTTGCATACCCATTATCATCCGTCATCTTTGCTCCTGCCTGCATCATAATGAGTGAAAGTAAATCAGATGCACGAGGAACATTTGCCGCCGCGCCAATCACAGCTCCTGGACGAACTAATTTAAATTGATCATCAACAATCGTAACTTTTTCAACAGCTTGTTGAAATTCCGCCCACGTTGTTTGTGGCTGTGCAATTCCAGCGCTTGCCGCTAATTCTTTATTGTATAATAGCATCATAGTATCAACGGAAAGTGGTATGCCATATACTTTTCCCGTTGCCAAATCCGCTTTTCGCGCTGAACCATCTGTTGATAACAGCATACTTTCAAGCGCTACATCTAAAAATTGAGTTTGTAGTTGTCGCGGGGAAAGTCCTGTTTTATCAACAATGGTAGTTTGAGTTTTTCCATCAACTCCGCCAGTTGGAACAATAACTGATATTTTATATGACGATGGCATCGGGCTTAATTTTGCTTGATACCCACGCATTTCTGTATTATGAACTGCATATATATCTGGTCCTCTATCTTCGGCAAATGCGTTAATCAGCTCTTGTTCATATACTTCTGGACGAATTTGACGATATTCAATTTGAACATTTGGATGAATAGAACGATAACGAGCAATAATTTTATCAAATGCATCCGTTCCATCAAATGGACGCCAATACGTCAAAACTACTGGTTTTGACAGCGCTTTTTCCAATGGATCCACAGTATTTTTACATGCTGGTCCTGCAAGAATGACAAAAAGGAGGAGGAGAGGAAATAATTTTTTTGATGACAATGACATATGTTGTGTTAGTTTGTAGGTTATAGAGAGTAGCTTTACGATTTTAGATTTACGATTTTAGATTTTAGATTTACGTGTTGCGATTTTTGATGTATGAATTAAAATCGTCAATCTAAAATATAAAATCTTCAATCTAAAATAAATTCATTATTTATTTCCCAAAACGTTGTTGTAAATAATCGGAAAATTGTGAACCTATTTCTTCGTGACGGATTCCCATTTCAACTGATGCTTTCATAAATTCTAATTTATTTCCACAATCATACCGAACTCCATCAAAACGATGCGCATAAATCGCTCGCGCGTTCACCATCGCGGAAAACGCATCAATCAAACGTAATTCTCCATCATCTTTTACTGTTTCGCGAGACAAGATATCAATTACGTCAGGTGTAATAATATAACGTCCAATCACACCATGACACGATGGGGCGACACTTGGATCTGGTTTTTCAACAAGCGATGTAACGTGAAATGTTTTTTCATCCACAGGCGTTCCTTCTATGATACCAAATCTTTTGGTTTCTGTCTTATCAACATCCATAATTCCGATAATCGGAGCTTGATATTTTTCATAACAATCTATCAATTGCTTCAAAACTGGAATTTTAGAATCAATCACATCATCGCCAAACATCACCGCAACTGGCTCATCACGAAAAAAATCTGATGCGCTTAATACCGCATGTCCATCGCCTTTTGGCGAACGTTGACGAACATACGCAAATTGACATAAATCAGATATATCCAAAATCTGACCAAGTTCAACGGTTTTATTTTTTTGTCGTAAACGATATTCTAATTCAAAATTGCGATCAAAATGGTCTTCAATCGCGCGTTTTGTCGCGCTCGTAACAAAAATAATTTGTTTAATTCCCGAAGCAACTGCCTCTTCAACAATATGCTGAATAACTGGTTTATCAACCAATGTTAACATTTCTTTTGGCTGTGCTTTTGTAGCTGGCAAAAAACGTGTGCCAAGTCCAGCGACAGGAATTATTGCTTTGGTAATCATATTCTAGCTTTTTAGGTTGTTAGATTTTTAGGGTATTGAGTTTTTATGTTGATAAATTTTGAAGAAAAATCTCGTACCACGTTCACGTTCACCCAACACGTCATTTCGAGTCGCAACGAGAAATCTCGTACCACGTCCTCGCCCACACCCACAACGTCATTTCGAATCCCTCGGAAGGGTGAGAAATCTCGTCAACGTCCACCGTCACGAGATCTCTCGTTGCGACTCGAGATGACGTAAAAAGGGAAGTTCGAGATGACGTAGAAAGTGTGGCCGATATAAAATTAACAAAGAATTTTTTTCAAAAATGATAATCTGTGTTTGGATGTTGGTCCGTATTTCTTGAGCATATCGCGATGTAATTGTGTACCGTATCCTTTATGTCGCGCGAATCCATAATTAGGAAATTCTTCAGCTAATGTGAGCATATAACTATCACGCGCGACTTTTGCGATAATAGACGCGGCGGCGATTGATTTCACCGTTGCATCTCCACGCACAATTCCATCACAGGGAACCAAAAGATTGGGAATCATAAATCCATCACATACCACATAATCGCACAAGTTGGAAAGTTGTGAAAGTGCCCGTCGCATTGCCAAAAACGAAGCTTGCGCAATGTTCAATTGCTCAATTTCTTCTACTGTTGCAATGCCAACTGCGTAACCAATAGCAATGTCCTGAATTTTAAGAGACCAATATTCACGTGATTTTTCAGTCATTTTTTTGCTATCATGTACACCATCAAGTGGTGTTCCAACTTTCAACATCACTGCCGCCGCATAAACGTTTCCCGCAAGCGAGCCGCGTCCAACTTCATCAACTCCCGCAACTCCAACAAATCCACGCCGTTCAATCATCAGTTCATACTCGTAATCCAATGGTAGCATAATTAGTTTGTAGTTTGTAGTTTGTAGTGTATCAAGTCATAGCTCATAATTCAACGTAACGAACCAAGTTATCCACACAAATTATTGACGGTCGCAAAAGTTTGTTTCATGATAAGTGCATTCATTCACTGTTTGCTGCGTGCGGGTGTGCTACTTTGGCGAGTATCCTGATGTCGGCGACTCAATTTTTTGGGAACGTGACCCATGATTATCCGCAATACAGTAACGCACTTTTGCGCAGCAAAGAGTGAATGAAAAAACCCTGCCAATGCTATGGCAGGGTTTTTGTACATTTTAGATTTTAGATTGACGAGCTACAATTTTAGATTGACGATTTTAGATTTTAGATTGACGATGTGTGGCGATTTTAGATTGACGATTTTAATTCATAAATCAAAAATCGCAACACGTAAATCTAAAATCATCAATCTAAAATCTAAAATCGTAAATCTACTCACTACAACCTATAAACTACAAACTAACTAATGCACTCGCGCAAAATTATGATTTCACGTATACTGTTTTCATTCACTACACTCTTTTAAATTATGGCACGACGAAATCATGTCGCGGAAAAACAACCATCATTTGCTCCCGCACTAAAAAAAGGACTTATCGCGCTCGCGCTTATAACTTCTGGCATCTTAATTATCCTCTCATTTCTCGGACTCGCCGGACAATGGGGCGAAAGCGCAGATAAAATTCTCGCCAAGGGAATTGGTTTGTTTAGATACGTTGTTCCGTTACTGCTTTTTTATATTGCCTATACTTCCGATCCAATTTCATTTACACGCGATGAGGAGGATGGTGACGTAAAATTAGAAAGTTCTTATCAACCAACCAACTTGGTTGGGCTTGTATTATTTTGCATATCACTCGCTGGCATTTTGCACATATTGTCTGGGTCAAATTTGCAAAATTCGTTTATCAACGCACTACAAGGAAAAGGAGGTGGATTATTAGGACATTATCTCACATTTTACACCATCAAAAATCTTGGCGTGTGGGCGACAGGAGTAATTTTTGTTGCATTATTCGTTGCAGGATTATTATGTATATTCAATCGTTCGTTATTTTCATTAATCTCACTACGTCATCCACGTTCATTGCTTGCAAAATTGA
>CAYVCS010000015.1:0-3518 GCA_964450455.1 uncultured Gammaproteobacteria bacterium
CCCATACACTTTTGCAATTGTCTTTGCCAGAGTAATCAACGTGGGTGGTAAAAAGGGGATAGGATTTACAACACAAAAAATTGGTTTAATGGTTCCGCTAAATGTATGTTCTGTAATAATTTCGGAAATCATCCCAAACACTTTTTTATTACGAAATGGGACGAGTACTATTTGTCCAACACAACATACGTCCTGACTCAAAACTGAATAATCAAACGATTTCATTGTCCGCGGAAGTCGTATGAGAGGAACAACACGGATTGATTGCGTCATATTTCGTTTGAATTATGAATCACGAATTATGATTGAAAATCAAAAAAGGTTGACAGATATCCAACACCACCACACTCTTCATGAGATAAAATTTTTGGAGTTGTACGCATCCGACCAATTATTCCACACAAAATTAAGAGCGGTTCGTATATACATGCATGAGCTTCTTTAATTACTTGTGTGTCTAAATGTAGCAGTCGTGTTGTGTTTAACGATCCAACACATTCAATTATTTCATTATCAAAATTTTTAGCGTGTTTACTAAATCCCGCAGGTGAATCGGATGTCAGCGCATGGGATAGATCGCCAGTTGCTATGATACCTATTCGCTTATTTGATTGTTGCGCAACACCCTTAAGCAAATATCCACAATCAACATGTTGCTTTGGAGATAATTGACACGAGCGAATCACCACAATCTTCACTTTTACGAGAACATCGCGCAACATCAACCACGGAATTGAAACACCATTGTCGCATTCTTGCGCGCTATCAAGTACATACGGAATATGCATTTTTTGTCCAGCTTCATAAATATGAGATACGATTCCCGTATCAGTATGAAGAGAATCTTTGGTAATTAAATCACCAAAATCACTTAAATTGAGAACGAGCATAGGATTTCCCAAAACTTCAAACGCACGTGTATGGGAACTTCCATGTGGAGTGATAAAAAACAACGTATCAATTTTCTGTACATATAATTCTTTTTTAAGTATGTCAAAAGCTTTAACCGTTTCAGGTAAAATATTTTTTGCATCCATCCCAATTGAATCATGAAGCAATGGACAATGCGGCGTTAACGCGGCAAACACAATGGACATAATTTGGCGCTAGCTTTTTAGGTGCTAGCTTTTTAGCTTATTAGGCTCTAGACGTCAGAAATTAGCTTTTTAGAACCTTAGCGACACCATCCTAATAAGCTAATAAGCTAATTACCTAATTTCTAACTTACTAAGCGGTGTGACTAAATTTGCGGAAATGCCGAGCGTAATTTTTTCTCCGTCAGCATCAAGTCGGACAGTATCTCCTTCACGAATTGTTCCTTTCACTACTTCCATTGCAAGTGGATCAAGTATTTCTGTTTGAATTAAACGTTTCAAAGGTCGCGCTCCAAATGTTACATCGTATCCACGAGTCGCCAAAACTCGTTTGACTGCATCATTAAATTCAATCGTAATTTTTCGTAGTTCTAATCGTTTAACTACTTTCATTAATTGAATTTCAACAATGGATAAAATATTGTCGCGAGACAATGGATGAAAAATAATAATTTCATCCAATCTATTCAAAAATTCTGGTTTGAACTGTTCGCGCAATCCTTCACGAACACGTTCTTGAATTCGTTTTTCAAGGTCATCACCCCCCATATGCGAATCAAATCCCAATGTTACTCGGTCAGAAAGTCGTAATATTTCTTCTGAACCAACATTTGAAGTCATAATAATAACCGTATTTTTGAAATTTACCACACGTCCTTTTGAGTCAGTAAGACGTCCGTCTTCTAAAATTTGCATCAACATATTAAATACGTCTGGATGCGCTTTTTCAATTTCATCAAATAATATCACAGAATATTGTTTTCTACGAACTTGTTCAGTGAGTTGTCCACCCTCATCATAACCAACATATCCCGGAGGTGAGCCAATCATTTTTGATGCCGCATGTTTTTCCATATATTCAGACATGTCAATACGAATCATTGATTTTTCATCATTGAACATAAACCCCGCGAGCGCGCGAGCAAGTTCTGTTTTTCCAACTCCTGTAGGACCCAAAAACATAAACGAACCAATCGGACGATTCTCTTCTGAAATTCCAGAACGTGAACGACGTATCGCATTGGCGACAGCTTCCACGGCCTCGCGTTGTCCAATCACACGTTTTCCTATTTCATCTTCTATGCGAGAAAGTTTTTCTAATTCTCCTTCAAGCATTTTAGAAACAGGAATTCCTGTCCAACGCGCAACTACTGCGGCAATATCCTCATCAGTCACTTCTTCTTTCAAAATACGACGAGTGTGTTGTGTTTTTTTGAGTTCATGTTGAGCCGCGTGAATTTTTCGTTCATATTCAGGAATTGTTGCATAGCGAATTTCAGCGACTTTTTGTAAATCAGCATTTCTCTCCGCGATGTCAGCTTTTCCTCTAATTTTTTCCAATTTCTTTTTTAGTTCACGAATTTCACTAATAATATCTTTTTCATTATTCCACTGTATTTCAAGAGACGCACTTTTTTCTTTCATTTCAGCTAACTCGCGGTCAATATTCTGAAGGCGCAATGATGACTCCTCATCTTTTTCTTTGAGCAATGCGTTTTTTTCAATTTCAAGACGCATTTGCTCTCGCTTCATCCGATCTAAATCATCAGGCATAGAATCAATTTCCATACGTAGCGCGCTCGCGGCTTCATCAATTAAATCAATCGCTTTATCTGGCAAAAAACGGTCAGAAATATATCTATCCGAAAGTTCTGCCGCTTGAATAACTGATGCGTCAGTAATCCTCACTCCATGATGTACTTCGTATTTTTCTTTTATTCCACGTAAAATAGCGATCGTATCAAGCACGCTTGACTCTGCGACTAATACGGGCTGAAATCGACGTTCTAGTGCCGCGTCTTTTTCAATATATTTTTGATATTCTTTAAGTGTTGTTGCGCCGATTGCATGTAATTCACCTCGCGCAAGCGTTGGTTTTAATAAATTCGCCGCATCAACCGCGCCTTCTGCTGAACCAGCTCCAACAAGCGTATGCATTTCATCAATAAATAAAATAATATTTCCATTTGATTTCACAATTTCTTTTAAAATTGCTTTTAAGCGTTCCTCAAATTCACCACGAAATTTTGTTCCCGCAATCAATGAACCAATATCTAATTGAATAATTTTTTTGTCCAATAGTGATTCAGGAACATCGCGAGCGACAATACGTTGAGCCAATCCTTCAATCACCGCTGTTTTTCCAACTCCAGGCTCTCCAATCAGAAGAGGATTGTTTTTTCTCCGACGAGACAAGATATGAATCACACGATCAATTTCGTCTTGCCGTCCAATCACTGGATCGAGCTTTTTCGCACGAGCTTCCTCTGTCAAATCGGTCGTGAACTGTGTGAGAATACTGCCGTGAGCCGTTTTGCTCGATGTTCCTCCGTTTTTATCGCGTTTATAAATATAGAGCGCAACAGCAATGAGCGTAATTCCTAAAACAAGAAGTCCGTTATTTTCAAACATATCAATTTCTTC
>CAYVCS010000016.1:0-1574 GCA_964450455.1 uncultured Gammaproteobacteria bacterium
TCCTTTTCTTAAATGTTGACCACAAATTTCTGCCAATTTTCCCCACACAACAATATTATGATATTCAACTTCATCTCGTTTCTGTCCATTTTTATCTTGATATGATCTATTTGTTGCAACAGAAAAATTCGTAACCGATTGACCCGATGGAATACTTTTCATTTCAGGATCTCGTGTCAAATTTCCGATAATCATCGTTCTATTCAAATAATATGCCATAGATTATTTCACTTATATAGAATCTGGAGTAATTTCCGCATTTAACAATGCATCAATTCGTTTATCAAGTTCTTCTTGACTCAAAACAACTTTTGAAGGAGAGGATTGGCCAACAGGACGGACTACTATCTGTTCCTCACTCGCAGTTCTAATAGCTACTTCAGGAACAAATGGTTCGGATACACTGGAAGCTACAACCAACACAGGTTCTTTTTTACGAGACGATACAAACATTGTATCACGCGCGACAGAACTTTTCTTTTCATCTTTTTTATACACACGAATCACACTTCGCACAATTCCTTTTACAAATCGTACTTTATCCTTAAACATTTGAACGTTTTCAGGAAGAATTACAAACGTAAGTAACACATACGTTCCATGATGTTGTTTTTTTGGAAACACATATGCAAGTCGTTGCTTGCCCATATTGGAGACCGCGATGTCGCTTGCTCCCGCATCAATAAGCGCTTGTTTAATTGTGGAAACGAGTGTGTTTACTTCTGTTTCCGTATATTCTGGAGTAATAACACCAAAAAATTCGTACGTATTCATAGATATTTAATAATATATGTTCGGACGAACAATATCATACCGCCAAAAAAAAGGCAAGCAATGAGTGGTCAATCTTCTTTTTCAGAACGAACTACCTCCGCAAGACGAGTTTCTCCGGGCATTCTATACCCAAAACTCGTTACTGACACAACACAACCTCTTCTGACATCAGTAAACTTTTGAACGCCTCCTAGCTTCATACTTATACCTAATTTTGTTGCTATATCTTCGCCAACTTGTGGGTACACAATCTTCATTTGTATTGTTTTTTCCAAAAAAGCTTTCATCCTGTTTATCATTTCTGGATTTGTAAACGTACTCGTACCACTAGGGTCAAATTTACGAAAAACTTCAGATGTCATAGAAATCAAATTCGATATACCCTCTTTTGTTACGTTACCATTTAAATCCATTATTTTATCAATTGATTTAATCCGCACACCTTGATTTTGTAAATCAGCAAGTAATTGCTCTGCTTCAATACGAATTGGCAATGATTCTTTTGATTCAGATTGCTCAATACTTTCATCAGCTTCATGACCATCAATTTTTTCATTATCTGGACGATTAATTGTTTGCTTTATGGCATTATCCAAACCTTCCATCATATTTGGATGCGCGGAAACTGGTGATGGCGGTTCAGCTGGAGGTTGTGACGAAACTGACTCTATTGGCGGAACAACTGTTAGAGGTGGCGCGTCGCGAACAACTTTTGCTACTCTTTTTCGAGGTTGCGACAACGCCACTTTTGGAGTAGACCTTATACGTCCGCGCGCGCCAGCTGAAGCAACAACTTTTTC
>CAYVCS010000017.1:0-5233 GCA_964450455.1 uncultured Gammaproteobacteria bacterium
AGCTTACTAGGCGTTGACGTTCGTGTTTCCTAACAAGATAAAAAGCTAAAGTCTATATCCTAGAGCAAAAAAACATGGATAAATCTCAAAAAAAATTATTTTGTCAATCTGCGTCAGAACAACTGTCGCGTATTCACGAACTCAACTTTAAGTTTTATAAAGCAATTGAGAGTGCAAAGGTAAGCGTAGAATATTCAAAAGCAAGAGATTACAAAATACAACTTGAAAACGCGATACACGAACTACAAACAAACATATGGTACGAACAATGTAGGCGTTATGACCCTCGCACGCTAGAACATGTTACCATGAAAAAAAATTATACTGTCTGTGCTACATTGGAAGCACACAAGGACGGAGTGTATGCACTTCAAGTCCTCCCCGACTTGCGAATTGTTTCGGGAGGTGGTGACAACACCATCAAAATTTGGGATGGCATACCAGTGGGGTCAGTCGGGTCAGGTCTTGTATTATAATATTATTCTTATACTGTCTTCTTAAAAATGTTATAATACAAGACCTGACCCCACTGTCATTTACATTTCCACTTGCTTCCTGCGTACACAGACGATATACTAGACGTTGACTATGGATTCTTATCAATTTTCAACTAATGAAATAGAAGCGCGCGCTGAAAAACGTCGTCTTTTGTTTGATGTATTGGATCCGTATCCGTCATATACGGATCGTTCGCATACTATTTTAGAATGTTTGGAAGAGTTTGACACGTTGCTTACGTCTCACGAACAACTAACAATTGTCGGTAGAATTCGGGCGAAACGTGGTCATGGTGGTTCATCTTTTGCGACACTAACGGACGGAACTGGTTCTATACAACTATTTTTAAGCAAAAAAGATGTTGATGATAAATTGTTTGAGAATTTTCAGCGTCTCACGGATGTTGGTGATTTTATTTCTGTAAATGGTTATGCATACACGACAAAAAAAGGGGAGCGCAGTATTTTTGTTTCATCGTGGTCTATGCTTTCCAAAACACTTTTGCCGCTTCCGGAAAAATGGCATGGCCTCACTGATATTGAGGGACGTTTGCGAAAAAGATATTTGGATTTTTTGATGAATGATGAAGTTAAATCTCGGATGATTGCTCGTTCAAAAATAATTTCTGCCATACGCGCATATATGGACAAGCAAGCGTTTATTGAAGTTGAGACACCTACACTTCAGCCACTCTATGGTGGGGGATTTGCTAAACCATTTACAACGCATCATAATGCATTAGACACTACGTTTTACTTACGAATTTCTGATGAAATGTATTTAAAACGATTGTTAGTTGGTGGATTTGAAAAGGTATATGAAATCACCAAAGTATTTCGGAACGAAGGAATTGATAGAGATCATAATCCTGAATTTACGATGATGGAAGCGCAAGTTGCGTATAAAAATTATGAATGGGGAATGGATTTTTTTGAAGAATTGGTTGAACATTGCGCTCGCACAGTTTCTACAAATGCTACAATTCAACATGAGGAAATTGTACTTTCATTTGAACGACCATGGAAACGAATGTCGCTGACTGAAGCGGTTTTAACGATTGGTGGGATAGATACGAATAGCTGGCTTACTTTCGCCGATGCGAAAACAGCATTACAGAAAACTGCGATTGCCTTCAGCAAACTTGCGACGATTGACCATATGAATAGTGTTGGTGAATTAGTTGCTTTTGCATTTGAAGAATTAGTTGAAGAGAAATTGATACAGCCGACAATTATTTATGACTATCCGATAGAGGTTTCGCCATTATCCAAAAAATGCAAAGATGCAAGATACACTGAACGGTTTGAGGTATTTGTGTTGGGTATGGAAATTGGCAATAACTATTCTGAATTGAATGATCCGATTGACCTTGAACAACGTTTCATACATGAAAAGAAAAAAGAGGATTTGGGAAATGATGAGGCGCATCAAACTGATTATGAGTATCTTGAAGCGATTAAGCACGGAATGCCTCCTGCATGCGGATTAGGAATTGGAATTGATAGATTAGTTATGATGTTGACAGGAACACAGAACATCAAAGAAGTTATTTTATTTCCCACACTTAAACCGCAACAACATGCAGAATAATCCGCTACTTGCCACTCATCCTCATCCGCACCTTGATGATGTGTGCGCCTTGTGGTTACTTGTGCGTTTTGTTCCCGCGTATAAAGATGCGAAATATAAATTTATTCCGCAAGGGGCAAAAATTTCTGATTCTATAGTCGCAGTGGGTATAGGAAAAGGGGAGTTTGATGAGCATAAAGGAGATATTAGAGAATGCGCAACTTCGCTTGTCTTTAAAAAAATTCAACATAGTATTTCAAATCCTATAGAACATGCAGCATTATCGGAAATTGTAGCGTGGGTAAATACAGAAGACCATGCAGGATTTATGGATGTTGTTGGACATGAATATTCAGTCGCGCTGACAGTTATGTCACTGTCACATACTATCGGTATGACATCTCAAAAAACGCTCGCGTGGGGAATGCATGCGATGGACGGCATATTAGAAACTGTGCGACAAAAACACGCGCTTATGCACGACTGGACTAGCAAGCAAGTCATTGAAACAAAGTGGGGGAAAGGAGTCGCATTAGAAACCGATGTAGGGTCAGTACAAGTTGGACGCCGCGCGACACAAGACGGCTATGTAGTGTTTGCTGTGGTCAATCCAAAAAATAATTTTCGCTATATTAAATCAGCAATCAAAAATTCTCACATTGATTTGTCTGATGCGTATATGCGCGCACATACGAAAGAGCCGCGTGCGGAATGGTATTTGCATCATAGCAAAAAGATGTTAATTTGTGGATCTGATGTTGCTCGCAATAAACATTTATCAAATTTTTCATTAGCAGAACTTATTGCATTGGTTAGATAAATTATATGATTGACATAAAATTTTTGAGAGAACACCCTGAACAGGTGAAACAAAATAATGAAAGTCGTAATGTTTCTGTTGATATTGACAGAATCATTGAGCTTGATACTCGACGACGCGAACTGCAGGCGCAATACGACACTCTGCGCAACGAACAAAAACAACTTTCTAAATCCAAACCAACGGATGAACAAATTTCTGAACTCAAAGAAAAAAAAGAAATTTTAAAAACTCTTGAACGTTCAGCAGGCGAGATTGAAACAGAATTACATGCGTTGATGAACAAGATTCCAAATATCAACGCAAAAGATACACCGAATGGAAAAGATGAAACAAGTAATGTACTCATCAAAGAAGTCGGGGAAATTCCTAAGTTTTCGTATGAACCGCAACGACATGAGGCGTTAGGTGAAAAATTGAATCTATTTGATACGGCTCGCGGGGCGCGTGTTTCGGGAAATCGTTTTTGGTATGTGTGTAACGATGGCGTTTTGTTAGAGTTTGCGTTAATTCAATTTGCGTTTGATATAGTACGCTCGCATGGATTTCAGATTATGATGACGCCACATATGGTGCGAGAATCGGTGTTATATGGCGCGGGATTTTTGCCTGCGCAAGAATTTGAAATATATAAAGTCAATCCAGGCGAAGATGATTTATATTTGATTGGAACGTCTGAAGCGACACTTGTTGCGTACCACGCTGATGAAGTTATTGATGTTACAAAACCACAACGCTATGCGGCATATACGCCATGTTATCGTCGTGAGGCAGGGGCATACGGAAAAGATACGACAGGTATACTGCGTGGACATCAATTTAACAAAGTTGAAATGGTTTCGTTTACTAATGCGTCACAATCACACGATGAACATTTATTTTTATTATCCATTCAAGAAGAAATTATCAACGCCTTGAAACTACCCTATAGAGTCATGAATTTAGCAAGTGGTGATATGTCAGGACATGCCGCACAATGTTTTGATATTGAAGTGTGGTTACCGGGACAAAATAAATATCGTGAACTCACGAGCTGTTCTAATGTAACTGATTATCAAGCGCGTCGGATGAATATACGTCATAAAACAGGGGATGGACTTGAATTTGTGCATACGCTAAATGGCACTGCCACTGCAACGGGTCGTACGATGATTGCAATTCTAGAAAATTATCAGCAGAGCGAGGGGAGTGTGGTGGTTCCTGATGTTCTGCGACCATATTTGAAAAAAGATGTGATTGAGGTCTAGAAAAAACAGTGTGACTTATACATCTTCATCTAATAAACGCCGCTATCACCAAAATAAAGAGGTGAAATATCGGAATCCCTTTTTTCCCAAACGGCTACGCGCGCACCGGACTACAGTTGACTATACGCTTATACAACGTACTGTTGTATGTCTTGTGGTACTTGCAGGAATTATTATTTTTTTAGAACAACCTTGGTTTCGCATACGCATCGTAGAGATAGAAGGGAATCGTTTGGTGGATAGCGCGGTTCTGAAGAGTAGCATACAGGAATTATTGCGTGGACGCCGATACCTACATATTGTACCGAATGACCATTGGCTATTATTCAGAGAGACGATGATACGCGAAGCGGCTACAGAACAATTTCCTTTCAAAACAGTGACGTTTCAACGAAAATTGCCTGATACCCTTAAAGTTGTGGTAGGGGAACGAGTTCCTGCGATTCTGCTTGAATATCCTGAACATCGTCTTGCAATTGTTGATAATGAAGGTTTTATTGTAACGCGAGAAATTACGACACCTAGCAGACAAACAACAACTTCAACTAAAGAGGGAAGTGTACATACTATAGAAGTTACAAACACTAATGATAATAAAAAAGACGTACATGTTACGTCAACGGAGAGTGTAATCTCTAGTGTCGCAGAATGTACCTTTTGCGACACATTCAGTTTTTTGCCACTAGTATATGTCTCATCAACCCCACCGCTATTATTTGAAATCAACCGTCCTACTCTCCCTCCCTTGCATATAACTACGTTACTCCACATCGTAGAACGCTTTAAAGAAATTTCAATTCCTATTGATTATATTCAGCTCTCTGATTCCTCTCTTGAAACCGTCGAAATTCACGCGTCAGAAGGTTTTGTGGTATGGTTAGACCTTTCAAGCGACATATCAGCCCAAATCGCAAACGTCGTGACATTGATTAAGGAGAAGTACCCTCATCCACCTAGGGTATTGAAATACATTGATGTGAGGTATGGTGACAGGTTGTACTATAAATAGGTAGTTAGCTTTGGTCATAAGGTTTATATCCTGGACATAACATGACATATACAATATCAGCAGTTGGGGGAGTGCGACTATTGACAAAAG
>CAYVCS010000018.1:0-14319 GCA_964450455.1 uncultured Gammaproteobacteria bacterium
GCTTCATTGACGGATGATATAGTGAAGCTGTTTGAATCTACGATAGCTAATGTGGTGATATTGCGAAAAAGACAAGGTATGCCATTTCTTGAAGTGCTTGAAGATAAGGAGCTTATAGCAAAAAGTAAAGAAATAATTAGACGAGCGTTGTGTATTCAATTTGATCCTGCGATATCAAAAAATGAACAGCCAGAATTACTTGCGCTAGAGAATAGTTTGGCAATTGAGGTGACACATTTGCCTGAAGAGTTGGGATGTTTTGTGAGTCAATTTGTTTCAAATGTTCATCTCAATTATATTGCGCCGCTACAAAATGTGAGTCAAAATATTGCTTTTAGAAAATTTTCTGTTTTGTATACACAAGTACAGGACTCATACGAGTTAGCGCTAAAAGAATTTGAGAGTGCAACTAAGGATTTGAACGAAAGAGATCGTCATAATAATTCATATTGGCAATTTCAAAAAGATAGGTTTGATCAAGAACATGAAAATTTGCGACGAAGTGAAAGGATTGACATGGAAGAACATATGCGTGGAGACGTATGGGAATTATTTAGGAATAACGTAGAGATACGAAGAAAATTTGGTTCAGAAAAGCTCGTTGAAATTGATGGCGAACTGTCTCTTACGTGGAAAAAAAAACTTGTATCAAGTTATAATAGTTTTGATGCGATTGAGTTTTGTAGTGAAAAATTACTTCATGTTCGTGATGCTAAAAATATTCCTTTGTTGATGATAGTGGCTCCTTTAGTGTCGCTCGGATTTAGAGAAAAACTAGCGAACTATATTGCGTCGTTTAGCGAGGAAGAATTGAATGAAAAAAAATGTATGAGTATTCTCGGTGTGAAGGAATTATTGAAGGATTATCGTTCTGCAAATGAAATTGTTGATACAAATTTTCCGGTTGTTGTAGATGAACATAGAATTGACAATGTTCTTTTGTTGGCAACGCATTATTTAAAATCGGATGAGTATCAATTGGAAAATAAACTCGTGCTTCAAATGTGTTCAAAATTGGTTTTGCCAATTGATGGTGAAGTAGTTTGTGGTCTTTATGATGCGATGAAAGAGGTAATGAAACAAGGCAATGAGAAAAAAGAACTTGTGATAAATATTATGGTACAACAAATTTTGCAAGGATCGCATGGCGCAGTTAATTTTGTTTTTGAAACAGATATACTTGATAAATCACAAATATTGTCGGCACTTGTTAATCGTATTGGGTTAGGGGATGAGTTGAGTGCTCTCCAGTATAGTCGTTTGTGTGAACTGTACAAACTTTCTAAATTTCAGATTATGCATAGGGCAAAATTGATGGTGAAGTTAAGGGAACTAGCCACGTTTCAAAATTTTTATCATATGAAGCTCGAAGACATCCCTGATGTTGGTATAGAGGAAACAGAACAGGTGATGAAACGATTGCAGGAATATGGATTTACTATGTCGGTCTGGAGTCCTATAGCATTTGAACATATCGTACGCAATGCAGATGATATTATCGAAAAAATTATTAAAATTCGCTCAAAGGGTATTTTTTTTAAGTATGGTGTACGCTCGAAAGATGCATTTGGCGAACTTTGCACTGACCCTGAAAAAATTCTTGTTGAACAGTCGCTTTCCGATATTGTATTTCGTTTGAACGAAGATGAACAAGAACGCGCACTGCCTTATTTATTTGATGTGTATCAACGATTCAAGAAAGATCAGATTGTGATACGATTAGATGTGTTTCAAAAATTATTTGATGCCTCCTCTGATGAGACGCGAAGAGAGTTGGTAAAAGACACGACAGAAAAAAGTCCATTGAACGTATTTAATAATAGAAATGAATTACAATTAGACGATTCTCAATTACGCGAGGTGATTGAGGCGTTGATGGAAAAAGAGGCTTGGGTTAGTTTTGAGCGTTGTTCTGCCTTGGTTTTATGTTACAATAATCAACTTTATGAGCAATCAAAACTTGTAGATGCTATTTTTGATTATGAGCTGATGTGGGATACTTTGCCGTGGGATTTTGAGAAGATGCCACGTTTGACAACAGAACAATTTAATTCCGGACAAGTACAATTATATATTTCAAGGTCAATTTCAAAAAAGAAAGCGTCAGATTTTATTAAATTTTACAATTTATTGGAACGTCTTGCTCCAGAAAACGCAAAAATTCCAACTGCGTGGGCGACAGCATTGCAGAGAATTGAAAAATTGCAGTCGCGTAGCGCTCGCGATCAATATGATCCTTGGCAAACTGAATTTGACCCTCTTGTTGAATCATTAAATAAACGAAATTTGATACATATATACAGCGAACATTCTTGTGATGCTATTTTTCAGTTTATTCAGGAATTTGGTATGTATAATTTGCCGACAATAGCCACGTGGTATATCGCTCTTAAACGAGCGGATCAATTATCTGATGTCAGCGACGAGATGCGACAGGAAATAGAAACGACTTTGGGAATATCATTTGAAAAAATGTCAAATAAAGGATCTATAATTTCTGCGATTAAAAAATTTAAAGATGCAATTCAACGTGATTTGCTTGCTGATATTGTTCCAGAACATGCGTTGACAACAAAAGCTGGTTTGGAATTATTTAGTGTATTACGAGGGTCAACACGATGGTCGCGGAGTGACGATCCGACTCTCTTGATGAAAAAAATGGTTGAAACGCAGAAAACTAACCCAGAGTTTGGTGGATTGCGGGAAGGATACGAGGAAATGGTGTGTGATGTTCCTATTGCGCAAAGACGAGAGCTTTCGGAAAGCGAGGAGAAGTCAATGGCAGAGCAACAAGAAAAAATAATTAATCATCCTGATTTGAAAATTGCAATTGACCGAATAGTTTCAGCATATATGCGAGCTGAAGATATAAAAGATATACCTATATGGTTTAAGAATGTGAGAGATCAGTTGCTTAAAAATATTTCTGAACAATGTTCTGCATTGCAAGAAAAAATAGTTTCTGCTCCAACTGATCGCGCGCGAGCTGAAATGGTTAAACAAACAATCGCTTTACGAGAATGTGAAAAAAAATTAGATGTTATGGTTGCGCCGAAAATTGACACGGCGCATCCTCAAACTGAAGACGAAAAATTATTGGTGCAATGTATGGAAGAGTTGCATGCAAATATGCCGAAAAAATTAGATGGACGAGATAAGGTATTGCAAGAATTGAGCGCGTTTCACGCAATGTTGGTAATGGGAGTTGGTCATCAAACTATAGTGAGCCAGATTGTGAGACAAAATGACGAATTGGCATTTGAGCGACTTGCAAACGTAGATTCTCATCTTCGCGATTATTTGCATGAACATTATCTCCATCAAGGACAAGTACCCACACACATTGGTCATACGCCATTTTCAAAAGATTTGTTAAAAGAATTACAATCATTGTGGGGTACAAAAAATATTAAGAAAAATGTCATTGTTAATAAACGAGAAGAATTGGTTGCGCTTAGTTCATCAGAAACACAAGAGTCATCAGAGATGCTTTCTGTTTCGCTCGTTCCGAGTCGAGGATTACTTCGTGTGTATGCAGGAGATATTGGAGATGCGTGTTATACAAATCAACATCAGCAGTTGGCAGAAGGAAAATTTTCTGGTTTGACATCGTTTACGTATGTTACGGGAAGAGGAACAAAAAATGAACGGCTGGTTGGTTCAGTTCTTGTGATTGAAACGCATACAACTGACGGAGAAAAAGTTTTGTTAGTACGCGCTAATAATCCACAAGAAAATTTATTGCAAAAAGTTGATTCGGATTCATTGATGCGAGGAGTTTTGAGCGAGATGCGAAAACTTGCTACTCGTAGGGGAATTAAAAAAGTTGTAGTTCCACTTGATTATTCCAGTTCGTCAAGCTCTAATCGTCCAAAAGTTTCTGACTATTATCAGACTCATTTTCGTCAAAATGAAATTGTTGCTTTGGTCAATGAGCCAGAGACGAATTTTAATGGATATCGCAATTGGGATCCGACGGGAAGTAATAAGGTGGTTGCTCTAGCTTTTTAGGAATTAGCTTGTTAGCTTTTTAGGACATGGCGCGCCACATAATATGCTAAAAAGCTAAAGTCTAAGAAGCTAAATAAGTCAATCGTCAATCTAAAATCTAAAATTGCCTTGCTTCAATCTAAAATCACACTTGTATTTTTTTTAAAACTATCCTGTGCTATACTAGTTAAGTACGCTGAATAGCTAAAAACTAATTTTTTAATTTCATTATCGTATGTTTATCATTATCGCGCTTCTTTCGCTTTCTGGTTTTGGTATCGCATACTATATGTGGGAAACCACTCGCATGCATAAAAAAATGATGTGTCCACTCGGACATGATTGTCATGCGGTTGTTGTAAGCAGATACGGTTCTCTTTTTGGTATTCGTAATGAGTTGTGGGGAATGCTGGCATATCTTTGTTTATATTTTTCTTCAATTCTTGCTGAAACATCAAAGGGGGACATGAGTATTTTTTTTCAACTTTTATTAATTCTCATTATTATTCCTGTTGGAGTTTTTTCATTGATGCTCGTGTTTGCGCAATTCGCAATTCTAAAAAAATATTGTTTTTGGTGTATGGTTGCAAATTTTATCAATCTTGTGTTGTTTATTATCATAATGACGTAGTTACGTCGTATCGAGCATAATCCACACGTCATATCGGAGCATACCCGTACACGTCATATCGAGTTGCAACGAGATATCTCGTCTGCGTTGGTGTTAGCGGCATCTCTCGTTGCGACTTACGATGACGGGCAATGGTATGTGTTGACTGACTGTTGACAAACAAGCTGATGTTTGTTCAAATGAAGTTGTTCCGTGATGTACTGTAATGTATTGTCTCGTGCTGTAAAGTGTTGTGATGTACTGTGACGTCTTGTGCCTCGATTCCTTTACGGAGTCGGGGTTTTTATATTCATAGATTACACTCAAAATCCCACTCAAAAAAAACTTTAATCTAAAATCCAAAATCATCAATCTATAATCTAAATCACCTCGCTCTTGACATATATTTCAAGATTATTTATACTATTAGCACTCTCATATACCGAGTGCTAACTATGTTAAATTCACGTCAAGCACGATTACTTGGGTTGCTCATCAGGGATTATATAGAAGACCCACGTCCTGTGGGTTCTTTGGCGTTGGTGAAACGTCATCAATTGAATTTGTCGCCAGCGACTGTGAGAAATGATTTTATGGTGTTGGAGGAGAATGGATTTATAGTTCAACCCCATACATCAGCAGGTAGAATTCCCACAGTGTCTGGATATAAATATTTTGTGAGATATTTATTGGAAGTTCAAGCAATAAAACAGAAAGAGGCGGCTCAACTTCGGGCGTTAAAACGGCTTGACCGTCATGCTTTGGCGTTAGCGCTTGCGAATATTTCTGGAGAAAGTATTACGTTGATTGAATCTGATGGACGATATTTTGTTTCTGGACTTTCACAACTCATGAATAAACCAGAATTAGAAGACGCAGATACGCGAGCTCATGTGGGGAAAATGTTTGACCATTTTGAACACGTTACAGATGCGCTTTTTAAGAAGATGAATGAAAATGTAACATGTTTAATTGGTGATGGGCGTTTTAGTGTTGCATCGTGTTCCATCATGGGAGTGAAAATACGATCAGATAATGCGGAACCGTTTATTATTTTGATGTGCGGGCCAGTTCGTATGAATTATGAAGCAAATCACACGTTACTAAATCATGTACAACAATTATATGCATAGCAACAACGACGAAGAAGAAGAGGTGGTAGAAGAAGTAGCTCACGAAAGTCAATCAATATCAAAAACGGTTGAGGAAGAACGAGATGAGTATTTAGCTGGATGGAAACGCGCGCTCGCTGATTATGAAAATATCAAAAAAGATTCTGCGAAAGAGCGACAATCAACGCGTCAGTGGGTGATAGCGGAAATGATGATTGCCTATTTACCGATTTATGACCATTTAGAATCAGCAACAAAAAATAGTCCGGATATTCCTGAAGCAAAAGAATGGTTTAAAGGGGTGGGATTTATTCGCGATCAGGTGAAGTCCATCATGAACGAATATGGAGTTGTCAAAATAGAAACTGAAGGACAAAAATTTGATACACATATACATGAATCGGTTGGAAGTGAAGTACGGACAGAGTTGGATGAGGAAATAATTATTAGTGAAGTTCAATCAGGATTTATGTTGAATGGAAAATTATTACGACCTGCAAAAGTTATCATTAATAAACTTACTTAAAAATTAATACTATAATACTATGGCAAAAATATTAGGAATAGACTTGGGAACAACAAATTCATGCATGGCGATTATTGAGGGTGGAAAACCACGAATTTTGGAGAATGCGGAAGGACAGAGAACTACTCCATCGGTGGTTGCAAAAAATAAAAGCGGAGATCGTGTTGTGGGATTATCTGCAAAACGACAAGCGGTTACGAATCCAAAAAATACTCTTTTTTCAGTAAAGCGATTGATTGGTCGAAGATGGGATGATAAAGAAGTGCAACGAGAAAAAGCATGGTTACCATTTGAATTGAAACAATCAGGAGTTGGAGTGAAAGTTGTGATGGGAGATGATGATTATTCTCCACAAGAAATTGCCGCGATGATTCTCTCTAAATTAAAAGCAGACGCGGAAACTAAATTAGGTGAAAAAATTACTGAAGCAGTGATTACTGTTCCTGCGTATTTTGATGATGCGCAACGACAAGCAACAAAAGAAGCGGGGGAAATCGCTGGTTTGAAAGTTGCTCGCATTATCAATGAGCCAACTGCGGCCGCACTTGCATATGGATTTGATAAACAAAAAGGGGAAAAAATTGCTGTGTATGATTTGGGTGGTGGAACATTTGATATTTCTATTCTTGAAGTTGACGAAAATACAGTTGAAGTCAAAGCAACTAATGGTGATACACATTTAGGAGGTGATGATTTTGATATGGTCATCATTCAGTGGATTGTTGAACAGTTCAAAAAAGATAAAGGAATTGATCTCTCAAAAGATAAATTAGCATTGCAAAGAATTAAAGAGGCAGCGGAAAAGGCAAAAATAGAATTATCTACTGCGGGAGAAACAGAAATTAATCAACCATTTATCACACAAGAAAAAGATGGAACTCCAGCGCATTTGGTGTTGACTATGACGCGCGCAAAATTAGAAGAATTGGTTTCGGATTTGGTTGTTAGATCAATGGAGCCAGTTAAAAAAGCATTGGCAGACGCAAAATTATCAACAAAAGATATTAATGAAGTGGTAATGGTTGGAGGAATGACGCGAATGCCACTTGTCCAAAAACTTGTTGAAGAATTTTTTGGAAAAAAACCAAACTTAACCGTGAATCCAGATGAAGTGGTCGCGGCTGGAGCGGCAGTTCAGGCAGGTGTTTTGCAGGGGGAAGTAAAAGATGTTTTGTTGTTGGATGTTACACCACTAACTCTTGGCATTGAGACGTTGGGTGGTGTTTCCACTGGGTTGATTGAACGTAATACAACTATTCCAACATCAAAATCACAAGTGTTTTCTACGGCCGCCGATAATCAACCATCAGTTGAAATTCATATTTTGCAAGGTGAGCGTTCAATGGCTTCCGACAATAAAACATTAGGACGATTTATGCTTGACGGACTTCCTCCTGCGCCTCGCGGAGTTCCGCAAGTTGAAGTGGTGTTTGATATTGATGCAAATGGTATACTGAATGTCTCCGCAAAAGATAAAGCAACAGGCAAAGAACAGAAAATTACGATTACAGCTTCAACTGGTTTATCTAAAGATGAGATTGCGCGTATGAAACAAGATGCGGAAGCGCATGCTGATGAAGATAAGCAAAAAAAGGAACAGGTTGAAATGCGTAATCAAGCTGAAACCGTTGTTGTTACAACCGAAAAATTACTGAAAGAAAGTGGGGAAAAAATGAATGCTGATGATAAAAAGAATTTAGAAGAAAAACTTGAAGCATTAAAGAAAATTAAAGAAAGTGGAAATACACAAGAATTGGAGAGTGCGATGTCTGCGTTGACGGAAGTGGCGCAGAAAATTGGTAGCGCAATGTATGCTGATGCGCAAAAAGCTGGGGAAAAATCAGCATCATCAGAAACAGCTGATGCAAAAAAAAATGAAAAACCAGAGGATGTGATTGAGGGTGAGGTGGTATAAGTAATATGTGGAGATTTATTGTGATGAGCGCGATACTACTTTTAGTGTCGGGATGTCAAATTAGTTCTGAAAAAAAACCTATGGAACAATCATCACGTAATGAATATGGAATAACGCAGGAGGATATTGTGGGAACATGGAATGTAGTTTTACGTCCTGAAGATGGATTTGATAGAATTGATTTTGTGAGTGATGGAACATATTCAGCATTCAATAGATTACAAAAAGTTCATAGTGGAACATGGATTTTTGTGGGAGATGTGTTGACGTTAACGAGCGACACTTCACAAATATTTATGTATACTCATCTAGAACAAAAAGGTGATGGATATTTATTGTTGGATAGAAATGACGTGTTGATTCAAAACGGTGAGAGAACGTGGCAGAGAAATTAACAAAAGAGAGTATGTCAAAAGATTATTATCAAACATTAGGAGTTGCTCGTGGCGCATCAGCTGACGAGATTAAACGTGCATTTCGAAAAAAAGCGCATGAACATCATCCTGATAAGGGAGGAGATGAAGCAAAATTTAAAGAAATGAATGAAGCGTACCAAGTACTATCGGATGACGATAAACGAAAAAAGTATGATCAATTTGGTTCTAATTTTGACCAGATGGGTGGCGCGTCGCATCATGGTGGTGGATTTCAACAAGGAAATTATGCGGGGTTTGGAGATGTGTTTGGTGATTTAGGAGGAATGTTTAGTGGATTTGGTTTTAACGGGAATGAACGCGCGCGAGCGAGAGGAGCTGATATCGCAGTAGATGTTGAGCTTTCTTTACACGACGTTTGTTTTGGAGTTGAAAAAGAAATGTCATTACATAAAAGTCATTTGTGTGATGATTGTTTGGGAAGTGGCGCGCAAAAAGGAACATCATTAAAAACATGTAATGTCTGTAACGGAAAAGGACAAACGGTTCAAATGCAACAAACGATTCTTGGATCTGTTCAAACGGTGCGAACATGTCATGAATGTAATGGACAGGGACAGATTCCAGAAAAACAATGTTCAACGTGCAAAGGAATAGGATCGTATCGTAAAACAAGTTTGTTGCATGTAAAAATTCCTGCAGGAATTGATAATGGTGAACAAATTCGTTTGCGAGGAAAAGGCGAAGCAGGGCCGCGCGGAAGTGAAGCAGGGGATTTGTATGTGCGCGTACATGTGAAACCGCATCCATTGTTTGAGCGAAGAGGATTTGATATATTTTCAAAAATTGAAGTTCCTTTTAGTGTTGCGGCTATAGGTGGTGAAATTTCAACAAATTCTATTGAACAAAATATCAATGTTAAAATTCCATCCGGAACCCAAGGTGGACAAATTATTCGCTTAAAAGGAAAAGGAATTACGGAATTACAAGGATCCGGCAGGGGTGATCATTATCTTGAGGTTGTGATTAAAGTTCCCAAAAAATTATCTCGTAAAGCAAGAAAATTGTTAGATGAACTCGCTCGGGAATTGCAATAAGACCTCATTTCTCGAGTAAAAAAATGCCAAGAATCCTTATGTTGTAAGAAAGCATCTCACCATACGACATCTATTGTGGATACTCATGAGTTTGTTCATTACAATTAAACTATAGATGTGGTATACTATACTCGCTATGATTTCTGTCAATGAAATTACACAACAACTAGGGAGAATCAACTTGCAACAACCAACATGGGATGTTTTTATTGTGGCGTTTTATGTTTTGGCTGTTCTGCTCTATGGATTATCATTAGGAAAATCTCGACTTGTGGTGAATATGGTGGCAATTTATATCGCGCTTGTAATAGCATCCGCCATTTCAGCTGTGAATTCTACAGGATTGTTTATACTTGATGGGAGGCAAATGTTTACACTTCAAGCAGTGGTTTTTCTTCTTGGTTTTGTTGGTCTGTATTATTTGTTGGCAAAAAGAAGTCCGTTGTCTCGTGTTGTCCACAGTGCGCGAAAAGAGGAATGGTCACATGTTTTTGCATACGCAATGGTTCATGTGGGATTAATTGTTTCATCCATACTTTCGTTTATTGGTGACACGCAGGTCGTTGTGCTATCAAACGTGACGCGAATTATATTTATGAATTCCATAGCCCAATTTGTGTGGATAATTTTGCCCGTAGTTTTGATGATAGTATTACCCGAACGAGTGCGAAGAGAAAGTGATAGTTCGTGATATAACGAACATAACCATAATATATATGATGTATAAAAAAATAGTAACCACGTTGATGTCTTCTGCTATGATTTTGAGTGCATTTCCCGCTTTAGCATCAGAAATTTCAACTTCTACATCTACGTCAAGTTCCATGAAGATTCGTCAATTTGAAGCGCGAGGTGAATTAGTAGCATTGTCAAGTAAAACAATACCCGCTATAGCGGATATAAAATTATCTCATCGCGCACGATTTGCGAGTTCAACATATGAATCAGGAGCAATAATTTCTGTTCAATTAAATTCAGACACAAAAATTACTGATCAACAAAGAAAACAAATTTCTTTAGCGCTGGTTTCAGTCGGAGATCGCGTTCGTGTGCATGGGGTAAGGGGTGAAAATGGAGTTATGAACGTGCGATTATTTAGTGATACAAATATTTCGCATATCAGAAAAACAGGAGTTATTTCTTCCGTAAGCGCGGATGCAATTGGCGTAACAGTTCGTGATGTTCTCTTTACTATGTCCATTTCGTCTGATGTGAACTATTTGAGTAAAGGAAAAACAGCCGTACTTTCTGATTTTCAGATAGGCAACGAAGTAGCTTTTGCGGGAGAAGTAAATACGAAAACGCATAGCGGGATATTGAGTAAGCTCGCAACAATCAGAAATGGATTATTAGTTGATGTACGAAAGCGTGAAGAAAAACGTGAAGATAATAACGAGAGACGTGAAGAAAAACGTAAAGATGGACGTAAGGATGAACAGAAAGAAGAACGTAAGGATGAACGTAAAGATGAACAGAAAGAAGAACGTCGAGAAGAACGTAAAGGTGAACGTAAAGATTTAATCAACTTGAAAGCGACAGGAACAGTTGCGCTATGACGTAGATACGTATTGTCTGAAAAAAGCTCCATGCGAATGGAGCTTTTTTCTAGTATGTTGAAGAGAACTTGCTATGTTCGTTTATATAATGCAATATCTAAAGATTTATTGACCTCTGCGTCTGCTTCTTTATTTTTTTCTCGTGGAATATGCGTAAATGAAACTGATTCAAATTGTGAGACGAGTTTAGAGCATGCACTAAACAATTTCAGCATATCAGGATTTTTTACACGATATTGGCCACGCATTTGTTTGACAATTAATTCAGAATCAAGAAAACACGAAACTGTGGTCGCCTTTAATACATGTGCTCGTGTAAGTGCAGAAACGAGCGCCATGTATTCTGCATAATTGTTTGTTTTTTTTCCGAGATATGTTCCAAATGATTCAATAGTTTTTCCTTTTGCATCTTTAATGACAACGCCAAGTGCTGACGGGCCTGGATTTCCGCGAGATCCTCCGTCGGTAAACGTAATTAGTTTCATATTGTTTGTTTATAAAATCTACTCATGCGAATGTCGCATATCTATCAAGCGACATTGTAATTCGTCGCGTCCATTCCATGTATTTCTCGTCTGTTGAAACAGTATATCAACACGGTCACCCAAATGAAAAGAGCGGAGATAATTGGACTTTTGAAATCCGATAAATTTCTGTTGCAATCCTGCATTATTGCGGACTTTCATGGTTACTGTGGTATCAGTAGAACCAATCATACGAGCTTCGTCAAGTATCACATTTTGACACATACATATTGGTTCACGATTGCTCATACCAAATGGCTGAAGTTTAGAAATAGCACGAAAATTTTCCCACGTGATATCTTCAAGTTGCATATAGAGATCAACACACGTCCCTTGTGAATCAGGATTTTGTATGTTTGTTTGCATCGATTCCTCAAGTGCTTTTTCAAAATAAGGAAGTAGTTCGGGACTCTTCAAAGAAAATCCGCATGCTTGCGGATGTCCTCCATAGACACGCAAATATGATGCAACAGTATTTAATTGTTCAATCAGATTAATTCCGCCAAACGATCTGCCTGACCCCGCAATTTCCTCATTTCTATCAGTCATAACAAGCGCTGGCATGCCATATTTTTCTGCCAATTTTCCGGCTATCAGTCCAACAATTCCAAGTGGCCAATTTTTGGAATACGCAAATAGAATATTTTTTCCTGATTGAATTTCAAGTTCTATTTGTTGTTCTGCTTCTTTAACAGCTTTTGCAGTAATTGAGCGACGCTCTTTGTTAATCGCATCAATTTCTTTATAGAGTATTTCTGCTTCTTCGCTTGAGTGACTGGTGAGCAAATTAAATCCCGGACGTGCGTCGCCTAAACGACCTGGCGCGTTGATTCGTGGAGCAATGTGAAATGCAATTGTTGTGGCATCTATAGTGCTACAATCTTTGATTTTGCTGACGATTGATTGTATGCCGTATCGCTCCGACACACTCATTTGTAATAAGCCATAGAAAACAATCACGCGACTTTCTCCGCGCAAGGGAACCATATCAGCGACTGTTGAAATCGCAGCGATATCAAGTAGTTGAGATTCTTTTTCTAATGTCGCGTTTGACTGTAAACGTAATAGTCCCTGCGCGAGTTTAAACGCGACGCCACCCCCTGCTAGTGTTTTATCTGGATAGGATTCGTCAGGTATCAGTGGATGGAGAATCGCGTATGCTGAAGGAATAATTTCCTTGAATTGATGGTGGTCTGTAATAATTACGTCAACTCCATGCGTTTTCAGATATGCAATCTCATTGATATTCGCAATTCCGCAATCGCAGGTGATGACAAGTTGTATTCCTTCTGAAACAAACGTTTCCGCTGAATGTTGTGCTATTCCGTATCCATCACGAATACGTTTGGGAAAAAAAACTTCTGGTTTTCCACCAATTTCACGCAACGTTTCATATAAAATTGTAGCTCCACCGATTCCATCAGCATCATAATCGCCATGAATGACGATTTTTTCTTCATTCTTAATCGCGGTCATAATCCGCTCACATGCTAATTTCATATGGCGAAATAAAAAAGGGTCATGAAGATTGTTGAGTGATGGATTAAGAAATTGCTCAATTTCAAGACGTTGACGGATGTTGCGTTGCCACAAAAGGTGGGCAAGAATTGAAGGGAGCTCTTTGTGTTCTTGAAGAAATTCGGACGGCGCACGTTCAAGAATAATCCACTTTTTGTTTTCGCATGATGGACTCATATTAGGTTAATGCCGGAGCAAGTGACAATGAAACGAGCGCAATAACACTAATGATAGCAAACCAAAATTTTATATTTTTTCTAAATCTTTTTTTCATAGTACACTTTTGACCTTGTCGTTTTTTGTCATCGCTTCAAGACAGCCAAAAAAGCGGATGCCGGAATATCAACTTTTCCCGATGCCATCATACGTTTTTTTCCTTTCTTTTGTTTATCAAGAAGTTTTCGCTTTCGTGTTACATCTCCTCCATAAAGTTTTGCGGTAACATCTTTTCGCATTGCAGAAATGTGTTCTGATGCGATAACTTTTCCTCCGATTGCGGCTTGAATTTTTAAGACAAATTGTTGACGAGGAAGAGTACGCTTAAGTGTTTCAGCGATTTTTTTCCCAATTCTATTTGCATCATCGCGACAAACTAATTGACTAAATGCTTCTACCATATCGTCAGCTATGAGAATATCTAATCTCACGACGTCTGCCTCTCTGTATCCACTCAACTCATAGTTCATAGATGCATATCCTGCTGAAAGAGATTTGAGTGTGTCATGAAAATCTACAAGAATTGATGAAAGAGGGATGTGATAATGCAACACAACACGTTTGCCAGCATTTCCCGCTTCTAAAAATTCGGTGTTGACATATTCACCTTTTTTTTCTTGAACATATTGCATGATTCCTCCCAGCGCGTCGTCGCGAGAAATTATATCAAGATTCACCCACGGCTCTTCCACACGTTCGCGCAATGTTGGATCAGGCATAAGTTGTGGACTTTTGATTTCACGAATTGTTCCATTTTTCATGTGAACATGATAGGCAACTGATGGAATGGTAACCACAATAGTCAAATCATGTTCTCGCTTTAATCGTTCTTGTACTATTTCTAGATGTAACATTCCTAAAAATCCACAGCGAAAACCAAA
>CAYVCS010000019.1:0-10895 GCA_964450455.1 uncultured Gammaproteobacteria bacterium
ATATTAATTTTTTCTACATCCTTTTTCTCTATTTCAATTACCCCTCTATACTCAAACATCCATTTCACTGATCCTACCCCACCAAAAGAACCACCATATTTTGAAAACGCATGCTTAATATCTGAAGACGCGCGATTTTTATTATCAGTAACACTTGCAACCAACACGGCAACATTTCCGGGACCATATCCTTCGTATAACACTTCTGATAATTGTGTTGCATCCTTATCCTCACCACTTCCCCGACTGATAGCGCGTTCTATTGTTTCTTTTGAAACTCCCGCACTTTTTGCACTATCAATTGCAATACGCAACGATATATTTGCAGAGATATCTGCACCGTGGCAGGCGGCAATCTCAACAGCGCGCAACAATTTCGTAAACGTTGCTCCACGTTTTTTATCCGTAGCTGCCTTTTTTACCTTTATATTATGCCATTTAGAATGTCCCGACATACCATATAATTAAAATAATCCAACTGAAGATCTGATGCCATAATCGGAAGCTTGCAATGTAAAACTGTTAAACCGAACAATATAAATACGATTAAAACTATGAATATAATGTGCATTTCCTATGGAGTTTTTTGAGGGATTATACGACGCAGGAAGTAAACACACCGCCGCGCCGTTATCCCTATCATCCATCAACTGATTAGTTTTTCTCAAATGATACATACATTCTGCAATCCATGATTCAATTGTTCTGAACTGTTCGTATTGATATTGCGGCACATTTTCTAAAAAATACGCATATCCTTGCAGTGATCTTCCTGATTCTAACTGAACTCTATCGCCGTTTTTTTTCGTGTGTTGATGTTCCGAATTATCGTTTCTGGGAATATGTTTAGTTGCCTCTAAAAATTCAATATGCCATCCAGGAAACAAACATCCATAATCAGTTTGTTCGTCCAATATTTGTTGTTTAGTTTTTCCTCCATGATAATCTGTTTGGAATTGTTTAGGATAATACACGCATACTCCTCGTTCATCAGCGCCACGCTGACCCTTTGGTAAACTATCATCCAGCCAGTGATCCCAAGCAATAACACCATTTTTTGACGCTATTGTTGCAGGCACATCTGGATCAAATTCAGAAATTTTTGGTCTAAACAATTTACCTCGTTGTTGATGATCATCAATCAATGCATCTAATGCATCTATCTGTGTTTCAAGTGAAAGTGCAAACGGAACAAGATTTATTTCAGTAAAACCTTGCAAATATTTTTTTTCAAATACTTCTCTTTGCTCCAACATTCTACGCTTGATAACTTTAATATCAGGAAATGGATATGACTCACCATCAATTCCAACAATATATCCATCGGGATATTCGTGCGAAACACGCATTAATCCGAGTTCAATCAACAATAGTTGTTGTTGACGATATTGATGAGATAAATTAAATAATTTTTCAAATGGATTAATTTCATTTTCTAATAATTCTATACGTATACCGATTTCATGTTTAAGTTGTTGAGCGCGCGCACGTACATCAGATTTTTCTGTATCCAAAATTTCTTTTGATTGCATGCGTGCAACAATTTCCGTCAACTGAAATTGCATTGTGTGAATCTCATTCAATTTTGTTTGAGCACTTTTACAACTATTTTTTTTCATACATAACTAATAATACAAACAAACAAGGTAGCAAATACATACTACCTAATTTTCTCACAACAAGCAAAAAATCATCCAAAGTAGATGGATGATTTTTTGAAACGTTTCTGCGATATATTTTATACTGCACTTACATCACCTTCGGTTGGTTGTGCTGGTTTAACATGCAATCCCAAATCGCGAGCATTCACATCTTGTGACACTAACGTTGGTTGAACAAAAGATAGTGCGCGTTCATCACGCTTTTTCTGCATTGCTACATCTAGCGCCGCTTTAATAGGACTTCCCTCGTAGCCAGTTCCTGCGGGAATCAAACGACCAATAATCACATTTTCCTTTAATCCATCTAACGTATCCATTTTTCCGGTAACTGCCGCGCCAATCAACACTTTTGCTGTTTCTTGAAATGAAGCGGCTGACAATAAACTTTGTGTTGAGAGAGAAACTTTAGAAATTCCCAAAAACAAGGATTTTCCCTTGGACAATTCACGTCCATCGCGCGCAACACGTTCATTTTCCATATCAAATTGTGCAAGTTCAACAACATCTCCCGGCAAAAAATCAGTGTCGCCAGATTCCTCAATATACACACGAGAAAACATCTGTCGAACAATAATTTCAATATGTTTATCACGCAATTTTTGTCCTTGCCCTGTATAAATTGATTGAATTTCCTTCAAAATATATTTCGCCGCCGCATATTGTCCTTTGAGTTCAAACAATTGCTGTAATTCAATTGAACCATCTGTCAATTCGTCTCCAGCCATCACTGTTGAACCATTCTGAACCTTAATTTGATATCCAGAAGGAATAATATATTCACGAATACTTGATCCTTCATAGGTCAAAATCACACTATTCTTTTCTTTTGTGATAATTCCTGTATGAGATGCAAGTTCGGTTTTTCCATCTTTATGTTCTATGAATGCCTGACCTTCCTTTACTGATTTCCCTTCTTCAACTAATAATTTATCACTTCGCAAAACCTTAAATGCTTCTTGAATAGTATCATTATAACTAATTCTAACCATTCTCTGGCCAGCTTTTCCCTCAAGAATTCGTGTTCCATCTGGTCCTTCAATAATACGTCTATCAACAGATTCTAGAGAAACTACACCTGCAACATCAGCAATGTATGCGCGACGTTTTGGAGTTCGCGCTTCAAACAATTCCTCAACTCGTGGCAAACCTCGCGTAATATCATCTCCTCCGGCCACACCTCCCGTATGAAACGTACGCATCGTAAGCTGTGTTCCCGGCTCACCGATGGATTGAGCGGCAATAATTCCCACAGCTGTTCCCATATTGACAAGTGTATTGGACGCATGGTCAAAACCATAACATTTTTGACATACACCTTTATGCATCTTACATGTCAACAAACTACGATAATGAACTGAATCCAAATCCAAATCTGCAATTTTATGTTTTAATGTTTCATCAATCAATTCCCCAGCTTTCACAATCGTTTTTCGTCCATCTTTAATAGGGTCAATTACAAACCGTCCCCACACACGAGATGCCAATTTTTCGCCCAAATCTTCCGATTCTTCACGTGTCATCAAAATACCCTCGGTATCACCACAATCTTCTGCACGAATGACAATATCTTGCGAAACATCAACAAGTCGTCGTGTCAAATATCCTGCATTTGCTGTACGCAAAGCTGTATCAGTCAAACCCTTTCGCGAGCCGTGGGTAGAAATAAAGAACTCAATTGCTTGAAATCCTTCTTTAAAACTTCCTTTTACAGGAAGTTCAATAATATCTCCTGATGGACTTGAAACCAAACCTTTCATACCAATAACCTGCGTCAATTGTCCCCATGTTCCACGAGCTCCTGACTCAATCATCGCATATACTGATCCACCAACAGGGACTTGATTACGAACATTTTTGACAATTCGTCCTTTAATTTCATCCCATACTTCAATAATTTTGATATGACGTTCACCTGATGTTAACAATCCTTCATTAAACTGTTCTTCAATTTCATTCACACGATTATTTCCCTCTTCAACCAAGATATGTTTATCAGGAACAACCATAAAATCATCCATTCCAAGTGAATATCCTGCTTTGGTAACATACTTAAAACCAGCAGATTTCACACTATCCAAAATCAAAACTGCGCTATCCCATCCAACTGTTTCAATCGCAAAATGAATAATTTCTCCCAATGTTTTAGACGTAATAGTTTGATTATAATACGGAAATTCATCTGATAATACCGAGTTAAAGATAACTCGTCCCACAGTTGTTACGATAAGAGATGGAGTAGATTCAGAAAATCTAGAGCGGTCTAAAAATTTCACTAATACTTTTTCTTGCAACCCAACTTTTCTCATTTTATATGCCATCAATGCTTCAGCTTCACTGCCAAAACGACGACATTTTTTTTCATCTTTTGCTTCATCTTCACACAAGGTCAGATAAAATGAACCAAGCGCAATATCTTGTTTTGGTGTAACAATCGGAGCGCCATTCGCTGGGCGCAATAAATTTTTCTTTGAAGACATCAAATGTTCTGCTTCCCATTTTGCTTCTTCAGTAAGTGGAACATGAACTGCCATTTGATCTCCATCAAAATCCGCGTTAAATGCCGTACACACAAGTGGATGGACTTGAATGGCTTTTCCCTCAATCAATTTTGGACGAAACGCTTGTATTCCCAAACGATGCAGAGTTGGCGCACGATTCAACAAAACATGTGTGTTGCTGGTTACTTCTTCAAGAATATCCCACACTTCAGGACGTTCTGATTCAATAATTTTTGACGCGCTTCTGATATTATGCGCAATTCCACGAGTTATAATTTTGCTCATAATAAACGGTTTGAATAGTTCAAGTGCCATTCGTTTTGGCAAACCACATTCATCAATTTTCAAATGAGGACCAACGACGATAACACTTCGTCCGGAATAATCCGTTCGTTTTCCTAACAAGTTCGCACGGAATCGCCCCTGTTTTCCTTTTAGTGTATCCGCAATAGATCGCAACTGTCGTTTATTTCCCGCAGGATTTGTCACGGTTTTTGTATGACGTGCAGAATTATCAAATAGCGCGTCAGCCGCTTCTTGCAACATTCGTTTTTCATTACGAATAATAATCTCTGGGGCGTTCAAATCACGCAAACGCTTCAAGCGATTATTACGATTAATCACACGACGATATAAATCATTCACGTCTGATGTTGCATAACGTCCACCATCAAGCGCAACCATCGGACGTAAATCGGGAGGAATTACAGGGATAACATCCAAAACCATCCATGCAGGATTAATGTTTTGACGATGCAAACTCTTCAATAATTGAGCCCGACGAACAATTCTCTGATAACGACTTTTTGGAGCGCTTAACAATTCTGCTTCAAGCGCAGTAATCGTGTTTGCCAAATCAAGACGCGAAAGTAAAAGCTGAATTGCTTCGGCGCCAATAGCCGCATCAAATAAATGACCATATTTAATAGACAATTCTTGATATTGATGTTCAGAAAGCAATCGCATTGGTTCAATGGATTTCATCTGTTGATCTGCTTCAGCAAATTCTTCATCAAGTGATTCCATTTTTCTTTCCATTTCTTCATCAATTTCACTTTTACTCAATTTAGATTCATTCTTTTCCATCTGATCAATCTTTCGCTTATGATCATTTTCAATCTGTTTTTTCTTACTTTTGTATTCTTGTTTTAATTGTTCATATGTTGCCGCTTTCACTTCACGATCAACATCAGTCACAATAAATTGCGCAAAATACACAACTTTTTCAACATTTTGCATTGACATATCCAAAATCAAACCAATTTTGGAGGGAATACTTCGTAAAAACCATATATGCGTTACAGGAGCGGCGAGCTCAATATGCGCCATTCTCTCACGTCTCACGAGAGAATGTGTTACTTCTACTCCACATTTATCACACACAATTCCTTTATAACGAATTTTCCGATATTTTCCACAATAACATTCCCAATCCTTTGTTGGACCAAAAATTTCTTCAGCAAACAAACCACCTTTTTCAGGTTTTTGCGTTCTATAATTGATCGTTTCTGGTTTCATAACCTCACCAAACGACCATAAACGCATAGCCGATGGAGACGCAAGTGAAACCTTCAACGCGTCAAAGTCAGATAATGGTTGATTAAACATATATATTTTGTATACGTCATTTCGAGTCGCAACGAGAAATCTCGTTGTTCAGTCGCTCAATATGACATGTTTGTTATGAATCAATGTTTTTTATTCGTGTTCTCGGCGACCTCACTGGCGGAGGAGGTGCTTCTCCAGCCGAACCATTTTTTGCCGCTTCATCAACTTCAACAAATATTCCTTCTACATTCTTTTTCAATAACGTAACATCAAGACATAATCCTTTTAATTCACGCAATAACACTTGAAATGATTCTGGGATATTTCGTTTGATAATCATTTCACCTTTAATAATTGACTCAAATGCTTTTGAACGTCCGGGGATATCGTCAGATTTAATAGTCAAAATTTCCTGTAATGTGTGTCCAGCGCCATATGCTTCAAGCGCCCACACTTCCAGTTCTCCAAATCGTTGTCCACCAAATTGCGCTTTTCCGCCAAGTGGCTGTTGCGTAATTAATGAATACGGACCAATTGAACGTTGATGAATTTTATCTTCAACCATATGAACTAATTTCAACATATACCCATATCCAACAGTAACACGATGGTCAAATTGTTCACCAGTTCGTCCATCATACAAAGATGATTTTCCGTCAGAATCAAATCCTGCCGCAATCAACTGATCTTTAATCTGCTCATCAGTTAATCCATTCAAAACTGGCGTCGCAACAGTATAATTCAATGCATTTGCCGCAAGTCCAAGATGATTCTCAAGAATTTGTCCCAAGTTCATACGAGATATAACTCCAAGTGGCGAAAGAATAATATCAACAGGAGTTCCATCATCTAAAAATGGCATATCTTCCTGTGGAACTATTTTTGATACAACGCCTTTATTTCCATGACGACCAGCCATTTTATCGCCAACTTGAATTTTGCGCATATCAGCAACAGAAACCTGTACTGCTTTTATCACGCCAGGAGATAATTTATCTCCATTTTCAGCAGAAAAAACTTTGATATCAACAACTTTTCCATGCTCGCCATGCTCAAGCGACAATGATGTATCGCGAACATCTCGTGCTTTTTCTCCAAAAATTGCGCGCAATAATTTTTCCTCGGCCGATAACTCTGTTTCACCTTTTGGAGTAATTTTTCCCACCAAAATATCACCCATTGAAACTTCCGCGCCAATACGAATAATTCCCTCATGGTCAAGATTTTTTAATTTTTCTTCAGAAACATTCGGAATATCTGATGTAATTACTTCAGGTCCAAGTTTTGTTTCGCGAACGGTACAAGTATGCTGTTCTATATGCACCGATGTAAATACATCATCTTTTACAAGCCGATCTGAAAGAATAATAGCATCTTCATAATTAAATCCATCCCACACCATATACGCAACAAGTACATTTCGTCCTAATGCGATTTCTCCCCCTTGTGTTGAGGGACCATCCGAAAGTACATCTCCTTTTTTCACTTTCTGATCTGTTGTTACCAAAATACGTTGATTAATGGCTGTAGAATGATTGGATCGCAAATAGCGATTCACACGATACGAATGTGTAACATCGTCCTCATCAAGTAATTCAACAACACCACCACCTACTTTGGAAATTACCCCATCACAATCCGCAATAATCATATGCCCTGAACTACGCGCAACATGTTCTTCAACTCCAGTACCAACTATGGGCGCTTCTGGACAAATAAGAGGGACTGCTTGACGTTGCATGTTTGAACCCATCAATGCGCGAGAAGCATCATCATGTTCCAAAAATGGAATCAAACTCGTGGTAATTGAAACAATTTGTTTAGAAGAAACATCCACATAATCAACATGTTCAACTCCAGCAAAACCTGGTTCATGATGGTCGCGAACCTCAACTTTATCGCGCGTAAAATATCCTGCAGTATCAACAAAATTCACGACAGCAGTCGTAACTACATTTCCTTCTTCAAACGCATTCAAATGCACAATTTCATTCGTAACTCGTGGACGAACTGCAATCGTTGTTATATCCAATTTTGCTATTTTTTGAGCCTGCGTTTTAGTAATTTTTTCACCTTTTTCAACAATTCCATCAATTCCCTCATGAGCTATTTCACCAACTGCTGATTCACCATTATTCGCTACGTTATGCAAAACTTTTCTATACGGTGTCTCTAAAAAACCATACGGATTAATACGAGCGTAACTTGAAAGATGTCCAACCAAACCAATATTTGGACCTTCAGTCGTATGAATTGGACACACGCGTCCATAATGCGTTGGATGCACATCACGAACTTCAAATCCTGCTCTATCACGCGAAAGTCCACCTGGTCCCATCGCTGAAATGCGTCGTTTATGTTCAAGTTCAGCAAGTGGATTTGTTTGGTCCATAAATTGAGACAATTGTGAAGACATAAAAAATTCACGAATCGCACCAATAACTGGACGCGCATTAATCAAACGTGAACTTGTCATCGTCGATGGATCATACGTACTCATACGATCTCGGACAATTCTCTCAATTCGCGCTAAACCAATACGAAATCTATTTTGAACTAATTCACCAATTGCTTTCACACGACGATTTCCCAAATGGTCAATGTCATCTGGTTCAAGTTGGTTCACTGATAAACGAATAACTTCTTTTGTGATTAACGCTAAATCCTCTTTAGATAAAATACGATTTTTCTTCGTTTCATCAGGTTCGGCATGTGGCAACGAAAAACGTTCATTAAATTTATATCGTCCAACTAATCCCAAATCATATCGTTCAAAATTGAAAAACATGGATTCAATCAAACTTCGTGCATTATCAACAGTTGCCAAGTCGCCCGGACGAATACGTTTATATATTTCAACCATCGCCTCGTCGCCATTACTCGCTGGATCTTTAGCAAGTGATTGTTCAACATAATTTATCTGTGGATGACAATTTACCTCCGCAAACAATGCGCGAATTTCATCATCCGACGTATAGCCAAAAGCTCGCAAAAGTGTTGTGATTGGAGCTTTTCGTTTTCTATCAACTTTCACCCAAATTACATTATTCAAATCAGTTTCAATTTCAATCCATGCTCCACGATTTGGAATAATTTTCGCTCCATAATATCTACGACCACGCGCGGCTTTCGCGGTAAAAAATGCGCCAGGGGAACGAATAATTTGCGACACAACAACACGTTCAACACCATTAATCACAAACGTTCCACGAGTTGTCATAAGTGGAATATCCCCCAAAAACACTTCTTGCTCTTTAACTTCTCCTGTTCGTGAATTTTTAAGTCGCGTATTCACACGAATTGGTGCTTCGTACGTAATATTTTTTTCCCGACACGTAAATTCATCAAACTTTGGCTCATCTATAAAATAATTCGTAAAATACAACTCTAAATCACCCGAATAATCAGTTATGGGAGATAATTCTTCAAATAACTCACCAATTCCATCTCTCAAAAACCAACCATATGAATCATTTTGCATCTGCACAAGATCAGGAAGTGGCAAATCAAATGTTTCTGTAAAAAAACGTCGTTTTGACTCGCTTTTAAGACGTTGATATTGAGGCATAATAAATTTGTTACCTAAATTCGCTTTTCCAAAACATAGCTGAATATGTTAGAAAAACAATCATGGCAATAACACAAAAAACACTCCATGTTGTATGAGTGTTCTCTTAATTAGTAGTGAAAATCAAATGTATGTTCATGTGAAAAAACCACATGGCCTTATTTTTCGCCCGAATGAGCGTAAAAATAAAGCTTTATTGAAGAATATTGAGGCACGATACCAATCTCTATCTTCTAGCTTGATTACTATACCAGAAAAACCAGATAGGTGTCAAGGTTTCAATTAGAAATAAGTATAATGTCAAGTATTCAAAAAATTCGCTCAATTATGCGATTATTTACCTATTTGTTTTTAGAAGTGTGGATAGTGTTTTTGAACAATTTTCCATTTATCCACACATCCAAAAAAATGAATTTGAAAAATGTCAAACATTGACAAAACACTAAAAATCTGATATAGTTACGTATTCTCATACTGCTACAATCGTATCAGTTGAGAATCGCTCTTTAAACTAAAATACACGTCATTTCGAGTCCACCCCACCACCTACGTCATTTCGGGCCCACCACCAACGTCATTTCGAGCCGCACCCACAACGTCATTTCGAGCCGCAGAGAGAAATCTCGTCAACGTACACCGTCACGAGATCTCTCGTTGCGACTCGAGATGACGTAAAAGTGACACGTCATTTCGGGCCACACCCACCACCAACGTCATTTCGAGCCGCAGAGAGAAATCTCGTCAGCGTCCATCGTCACGAGATCTCTTCCGCGTCATCTCGCAGAAGGCGAGTGCGCGGATCCGTGCGACCCGACTTTAGTCGGGGACGTCTCGGACGTCACGACTCGAGATACCATAACCAACAGGAGAAAAGAAAATGGTAAAGTTCCTTGTGTCGTTTCTAGTCCTCGTTGTGTCTGGATGCTCATACGCTCGGCTTAAGCAACCGGGATATGACTATGTCGGGGTCGGATTTGAAAGTCCCGAAAAGACAGCTCGCGCACATGCAATTGTAGTTGATGCTGATGCACGCGCACGACAACAACAGGCATTTTCCGACTACCAATCGGAAATGCAGTTGCAGATCATGCAATGCATCAAAGAAGCAAACTGGGATTGCGTAGAAGCGCTTCGCACCCAAGGATACGGTGGATTTTCTGGTTTTGGCGGATGGGGATGGAGAGGACGTTCCTCACTTCCTCACACACGGTCAGATGCTGATTTTTACCTTTACTAGGAGGAACCAAATAATGATTCGCATACTTTACTGTCTGTGTATTGTTTCTTTGTTCGGCTGTTCTGCCGCACAACATGTCGCACTTCCCATTGTCATTCCCGCGCAGGCGGGAATCCAGCGTGGTCAATCGCCAGAAACAAGCACTGACCTCGATGCGATGGATCGCGAAGTAACTCGGTTAATTGACGTAATTGAAAGACCCGCTCCCAAACCGACACCAGCAAAACCTCGAATCGTCCCATCTCCGCCGACACAGGTTGTCGAACGACGAACGGAACGAACCGAACTGCCGCCGACCACTCGTCAGCGACAACCACAACGTCGCCAAGCAATGGCAGAAGTTCGTCCGCCACCAATGCAAGCGCCATCGATCCCATGTTATC
>CAYVCS010000020.1:0-13774 GCA_964450455.1 uncultured Gammaproteobacteria bacterium
TGTTAGTAATTAGCTTGTTAGCTTTTTAGGAAATACGAACGACCACGCCTAATAAGCTAAGAAGCTAGCTAAGCTAGGTGTTAGGAATTAGCTTGTTAGCTTTTTAGGAAATACGAACGTCAACGCCTAATAAGCTAAGAAGCTAGCTAAGCTAGGTGTTAGGAATTAGCTTGTTAGCTTTTTAGGAAATACGAACGTCAACGCCTAATAAGCTAAAAAGCTAGTTCCTAATACCTAGAAAACTAACGCTTAGAAATGTATCATCTTTTTTTTCCAAAGTGATGCAAAATACGTGAGGGAACTTTTTCGTTTCGTGTTTTTATATATAAATAACTCCATGCAGAAATCGTGAACGAGGTTGACCATGCGGCAAACAAAAATGCAAGGACGATAAGAAGAATGACTCCGATAATAATTCCTACCGCAATAAATCCAGAAAAACCAGTAATTCCTGATACCACATATAACATAAAAACCGGAATAACAATCAGTATCACCACAACAGCGGCAACCGCAGAAAACAATAACTCTACTACAAATAAAACAGTCGCCATTTCAAGAGATAGTAAGATATGATGACGAAAGATTGCTAAACTTTTTTTAACTGCTTTGACACAGTTGAGTTGGTCAACCACAACAGCAGTTTGCGCGTAAATCGCCAAAAAACTAATTGCCATAATAAGAATTGTCGCAATGAACGAAATAATTCCCGCTATCAGTGTTGCGTACATAAATCCTCGAGCATGTAAACATACCACGCCCCATGCAGAACCAAAAATAATTCCTACGATTAATCCTCGTCGCACAACTACGAGAAGTGCCATTTCCCACACATGTTTCACTCCAGCTTTCCATGATGAAGACAGCGTATGTTCACGCTTATCAACTGAAAAACGAATCAACGCGCCAAGTGCTATGGTACTTGCCAAAAACAACATAAGGGAAATTGCAATAAACAATAAAGCAAACAGAGGAAGATAGGGATGAGTATATGGCGGAGTGAGCCATGTGAGAATTACTGATCCAGTAGAAAGATTGACTGTTCCCGCAACAGCAGTTGAGCGTTTCATTAATTTTATAACTCCCCATATGACTTCAAAAACCCCCATTCCAGAAACTGCAGCAGCCAAAAAAGCAAGTATCCACATTGATGGCCGTCGCCACATCATCTCCCACGAACGAAGCAAAATTGGTCTAAATAATGTTTTGTCATTCATATATGTTGTTAGAATGTATAAATTAATTTTTTTAATTAGAAAGTAGTACGATGTATAATGTCATAATATACCACAACCTATACGTCGTTAGAATAAGTATAGCACATACTAAAAAAATAAGAAATTTTTTAGTATGAGGACGAATTATCTGAATGTTTTACAACATAAGGTACTATTTCAACATGGCAACATACGAGATGCTACAGGAATCATTGACTTATTCATCATACTATGGTTAAGTAATGGCACGTAACATGTGTCAAAAAATGGCAAAAAAGAGCGAATATAACGTACTAAAGACAGTCCATATATATGTATAAACTACTTTTTATTGCGGGAGCCAGACCAAATTTCATGAAAATATCTGCGCTAACTCGTGCGGCGAAACAATATGCTGATACGATTGATATTTCACTCATCCATACTGGACAACATTATGACGATGAAATGTCGCAGATTTTTTTTAATGAATTTAATTTACCCACTCCCCATGCCAACTTAAATGTCGGCAATCTTTCGCGAGAAAAAACTATTGAAGAAATCATAGTTCGCCTCACTCCATTTCTTACCACAATCAAACCAAATCTCGTTGTGGTGGTTGGCGATGTAATATCAACTGTCGCCGCAACTCTTGCGTCAGTTCAATTAGGAATTCCCGTCGCTCATGTTGAAGCAGGATTACGTTCACGTAATTGGCGTATGCCTGAAGAAAGTAATCGCGTTATCTGCGATCATCTTTCTAGTTTATTGTTTGCCACTGAACAAACAGCATACGATAATTTGGTTTCAGAAAAAATCGGAGAAAAAGCACATCTTGTTGGCAACGTGATGATTGATACCTTGATGCATTTTGAAGAAATTGCCGAACATTCACGTATTCTTGAAACACATCATTTGACTCCCTATAACTATGCACTTCTCACGATGCATAGACCAGAAAATATTGACCATAAAGAACGATTGATGGAGTTATTTGGAACCATGTGCGAAATAAATTCCCTACTTCCTGTCGTAGTTCCTCTGCATCCACGTACACGTTTAGCATCTCTAAAATTTGGAATTGATTGGAATTCGCGCTATGCTCCACAAATAATTCCTCCTGTTTCATATCTTGATTCTCTTAAACTACAGAGATATGCCTCATGTGTAATATCCGATTCTGGTGGTATGCAAGAAGAAGCATCTATGCTTGGAGTTCCCTGCATAACAATACGAACAGAAACCGAACGTCCCATTACCGTCTCGCATGGAACCAGTGAAGTTGTTGGTGTATTTCGTGAAAACATTGTTGGAGCAGTCAAAAAAGTTATGCGTGGTTCATGGAAACGAAGACGTGCTATAATTCCCTATTGGGATGGCATCGCATCAGAACGCATAATGGCAATCATCAACAGAGAATTACACAAAGGAATAACTATTCCCCGACATATCAACCATTATGGATCAGAAACTTCTATTCATCACTCACAAAATCCATGAACTTGATGATGATTTTGCGTTCACCACATTGTGGGCGCAAGAATTTCAGCGTCAAGGATTTGATGTAATTGTTCTTTGTTTAGAAAAAGGCGTACATACATCACCCCTCTTTGTGTTGTCATTGGGAAAAGAAGAAGGATTATCACATATGAGGTCATTGATGCGTTTTTACAAATATCTTTTCACCATTCCTCATGACCGCGTTTTTGTTCACATGAATCCAAAATGGATTGTCGCAGGTTCGTGGTTTTGGTTCATCTTTCAAACTCCCACATATCTTTGGTACACGCATTACACCATACATTTCCCACTTCGCATCGCGCATTTTTTGTGCAAACGACTTTTCGCCGCGACAAAAGAAAGCATGCCACAGTACGATAATGACCCTAAAAAAATTGTTACAGGACACGGAATTGATATGCGATTTTGGGAGATGAATACGCCAGCACGATCAGAGCGTGAACCACAACATCATCTACTATCTGTCCATCGCATCTGTCGTTCAAAACGTATTCACCTTACAATAGAAGCTCTCGCGTTACTCCCTGAACAATACACGTTGACGCATTATGGTCCTGTTTTTGAAAAAGATTATCAACAGGAACTTAATGAATTAGTTTTAAAACTGCAACTTTCACATCGTGTTACATTTATGGGTTCAGTTCCTATGCCAGAATTACGAAATATATATCCTCGTTTTAATGTTATGATTAATATGGCATATGCGACGATTGATAAAACTATGGTAGAAGGAATGTGCGCCGGAGTTCATCCGATTGTTTCATCAAATAATGCGACAGCAATCGGACTAACAACCTCGCCCTATGATGATACACCGAAATCAATCGCGGAATACATTCAAAAACTTGAACTAGTATCCATAGAAACACTACAAACTATTGCGCGTCACAAACATTCACTCACATCGTTAATTACGAATATGAGTAATTATATTCGCGTTGGAAATTGATACTATTACACCCATCATCGTCTAATCACCTAATAATCTAAGTATGTGTGCAATAAACGGATTTTCGTGGAATGATCCCGAAAAAATCACTGCCATGAACACTGCAACTCGCCATCGTGGCCCCGACGACACGGGTATTTTTTGCGATGAACATGTTTCCCTCGGCAATAATCGACTTGCTATCATTGATATTTCTCCTCTTGGCCATCAACCTATGAAGACAAAAGATGGACGCTACACTATTGTCTATAATGGCGAACTATACAACTTCCAAACACTAAAAAAAGAACTACAAAACTCTGGTGTTGTGTTTCAATCACATTCAGACACCGAAGTTATTCTTGAACTATTTGCGCGAGACGGGGTCAGTATGATACAAAAACTCATCGGAATTTTTACCTTTGCAATTTGGGATTCGCATGAGCAAACACTTACTCTCGCCCGGGATCATTTCGGTGTGAAACCACTCTATTACTATCTGGATGATACTCGTCTTGTTTTTTCGTCTGAAATAAAAGCATTATTTGTGCATCCAATTCCAAGACGCATAGATTTCACCTCATTCAATAATTATATGAGATTTCTCTATTGCGTCGGACCTGCCACCATGTTTGAAGGAATTAAAAAACTACCACCTGCAACATACGCTGTCTATCATCAAAAAAAACTCGCTATCACAAAATATTTCAAACTTGAACCTGTTGTACTCAACTCTCCTCTTTCTGAATTACATGAACTTATTCGCGCCAACACGCGGCAAGCTGTACGCTCACAACTTATTTCCGATCGTCCTGTTGGTATTTTCTTGTCCGGAGGAATTGATTCATCCATCATCGGCGCGCTGATGGCGCAAGAAACAACTGCGCCGATAAATTCATTTTCAGTTGGATTTGAAACGAATAGTGAATCGGAAAAATATAATGCTGATGTATCACTCGCTCAAAAAACAGCGAAACACTTTGGATTTTCTCATCACGAATTACATATCACCAACCTTGATGTTGTTGATAATTTTGAAAAGGTTTGTGTTGCGATGGATGAGCCAGTGAGCAACCATATTCAAGTTGCAACATACTTACTTGCCAAAATGGCTAAACAGCACGTTGCCGTGGTGTTAGGAGGCGATGGAGGTGATGAGATATTTGGAGGATACGATCGCTACTATTATTATGCATTTTTGAATCAATTACAGACATATCTACCATTTCTAACAACAAAAAAATATGCGCGAATATTGAGTTCGTTAGTACATAAACCACATCTTGCTGATAAATTAATTGCTCAATCTGGAATTAACCAATTTTTCGTCATGATGTCGCAAAAAGAATCGCATCTTGCATCATTTATACGCGCCCCCTATAACAATGGACTGTTATCTATCGGGAGCTATGCGCCATTTTTTACTGATACATGGAGTGATACAATAAATTATATGATGTATAAAGACGCGCAAACGTGGCTAGTTGACGAATCATTAGTACGCACAGACAAATTAACAATGGCGCACGGTCTTGAACAACGCGTACCACTTCTGGATCCGCATCTCGTCAAACTCGCCTACTCTATTCCTTCAAAATACAAACTGCATTCTGCAGGAAGTGGGAAAAAGATATTCAAAGATGCTTTTGCTTCCATTCTCCCCAACAATATTCAGAACCAAAAGAAACGAGGATTTTTCTCGCCTACCGCAAAATGGCTTCGCGAAGAACCACTACGTTCATTCGCGTATGAAATTCTCTCACCACACTATACGCGACACACGCACGATATGTTTGATTTTAAAGTTATACAAAAAATTCTAGATAATCATATTAATCTAAAAGGATACAACCTCAACACCATTTGGTCTCTCATGACATTTCAAGTGTGGGCACGGCACTATCTGGATTAAATGGGGACAGCCACCATTTATTCTAGGAATTAGATTGCTAGCTTATTAGCTTTTTAGGACGTTGAACGACACCACCCTAACAAACTAGCCATTAGAAATTAGCTTATTAGCTTATTAGGACACACGAACGCCCACATCCTAAGAAGCTAAAAAGCTAGTTCCTAATGCCTAGAAAAATGGGGACAGCCACCATTTATTCTAGGAATTAGATTGCTAGCTTATTAGCTTTTTAGGACGTTGAACGAGATTTCTCACCCTTTCGAGGGATTCGAAATGACGTGGGTGGGTGGGTGCCCGAAATGACGTATCCCTTACACGTCGTCGTATGTCGCAACGAGAGATCTCGTGACGATAGACGTTGACGAGATTTCTCACCCTTTCGAGGGATTCGAAATGGCGTGCGTGGGTGGGTGCCCGAAATGACGTTTCCCTTTTACGCTATCGATGATTCAACGACAGACGCAGATTCTTCTTTCACAGGTTCGTGAGTAGGCAACTCTCTCCCCTCAACAATTGCCTCAAACTCTTTTTGTTCTAAGGTTTCGCGCTTCAAAAGCGCTTCAGCAATATCAACTAATTGTTGTTTATGTTCTAATAAAATCTCTGAAGCAATTTTTTCTGCAGAAAATAAGAATTTTGATACTTCAGCGTCAATTTGTTCAGATAATTTTTCCGAAAAATCACGATTTTGTGTCATTTCTTTTCCGAGAAAAATCATTTCATCTGATGAACCAAACGTTCGTGGTCCTAATTCAAATGACATTCCATAATCAGTAACCATACTGCGCGCTATACGCGTTGCACTTCGCAAATCGCTTGATGGTCCAGTTGTTACATATTCCTCTCCAAAAATCATCTTTTCAGCAACATATCCTCCCATCGCAACAGCAAGTTCATCCAAAAATTCTGCTCGTGAATGATAATGTTTATCTTCTGTCGGCATTTTGAGCGTATATCCTCCTGCATGTCCTCGAGAAATAATAGAAATTTTGCGAACAGGATCCGTATGTTTAACGATATAGGTAACAAGCGCGTGTCCAGCTTCATGAAATGCGGTCAACTTTCTTTCTCTATCAGAAAATACGCGACTTTTGCGTTCTGGTCCTAATAAAACCTTTTCAATACTACTTAAAATATGCAATTTATTCACAGTTCCAAGTTTTTTTCTAACACTTAAAATCGCCGCTTCATTCAACAAATTTGCTAAATCAGCTCCTGAAAAGCCAGGGGTGCGTTCAGCAACTTCTCGCATACTTACATCTGCATCAATCTTTTTCCCCGTCGTATGAATCGCTAAAATCGCTTCACGTTCTTTAATATCAGGCAAACTTAACGTAACTCTGCGATCAAAACGTCCTGGACGCAACAGTGCTGGATCCAAAACATCAGGACGATTCGTCGCCGCAATGACAATTACACCAATATGCGGGTCAAAACCATCCATTTCCACCAAAATTTGATTGAGTGTTTGTTCTCGTTCATCATGCGATCCGCCAAGCCCTGCTCCACGTCTACGACCCACAGCGTCAATTTCATCAATAAACATAATTGCAGGAGCTAATTTTTTCGCTCGTTTAAACAAATCACGAACGCGCGATGCGCCAACTCCCACAAACATTTCAACAAATTCAGACCCTGACATGTGCAAAAATGGCACACCAGCTTCTCCTGCAACCGCGCGAGCAAGGAGTGTTTTTCCTGTTCCCGGAGGCCCCATCAACAACACACCTTTTGGAATTTTTGCTCCGGCATCAGCGAATTTTTTTGGATCTTTCAAAAAATCAACAATTTCTTCTAATTCTTCTTTTGGTTCAGAATTTCCTGCAACATCCTTAAACGTAATTCCTTGTTTTTCATCTTTTCCCGGCAAAATTTCTCTCGCCATTGATTGTCCAAAACCCATTGCTTTGGAATTGACTCCCGATACTTGTCGCGACATGAAAAATACAAACATTCCAATCAAGAAAATGGGAAATAGCCATGGTCCAATATTCAACAACCAAAATGCAAAACCTCGTTCACGTTTTACTGATAACTCAATATTGGTAACTAATTTTGGGTCAATTTGATAATGTAAAACAACATCACCAAATGATTCAGAAATTTCTTTTTCAACCTTAAACCGCGGAGCTTTCGCTATGACACTTTTTGACGAACTTGCTTGATTTACATCTGCAACAACCACATCTTTTTTCAAGACAAATTCATAATATTCTGGTTTGATATCAATGACAGCAATTTCACCTGCTTTAATATGTCCAATAAAAGTTGCAATATCTGTTTCAGTTGGTTTGACAGAAGGACGAACAAAATTAGCGAGCAACATCGCCAACACAAAAAGACCCAATACAACTGTTAAGAAATTTCGTGCAAATGTTGACATGAGATATGAATTATGAATTGAGATGCCCTATTAAGAACTTTCTGCCTGCTGTTCAGTTTCTACTTTTTTTGCATCAGCGATATCAGTGGTTTCAACAACTTCAGAAACATCTGTTTTACTAACTGCGCGTGAGCGAGATTCTTTTTCATGACCTTTTACGCCAGGAATTTTAAGCGCGAGTCGATGAGCGGCAGAATTTAATTCCACCACTTCAAACTCTTTTTCATCACCAATTTTTGCCCAATCATTGATATTTGCAAGAGGAGTATTGGACAACATAGAAATATGCGCGAGTCCATGAACTGTCTCTGTAATTTCAACAACTACACCAAACGGCTGAACTTTGATAATTTTTCCGCGCACAGTTTTTCCAACTGCTAATTCTTTTTCCAATCCCTTCCATGGGTCATCAACCAATCGTTTCACTGACAAAAACAATTTCGCTCCACTAATTTCAATAATTTGCGCCCTCACCGTATCACCAACTTTCACCTCATCTTGTGGATGATTAATGCGTTTCCATGTCAATTCACTAATATGAATCAACCCTTCCACACCATCAAATGAAAGAAACGCGCCAAACGTGGTGAGCGCGCCAATTGTTCCCTCAACAATTTGTCCAACTGCATATTTTTCAAGTGTTTTTTTCTTTGAATCTTCCCATACCGCTTTTTCCGATACAATCACTTTTTCTTCTTTTTGATCTAAGTCAATCACACGAACTTGCATATCCATACCAACAAATGACTTCAATTTATCTAAAATCTTTTGCTTATCACCTCCTTGTACACGTGGATAATTGTCAGGTGATAGTTGTGATACAGGTAAAAATGCGCGAATTGACGCAATCGTCATCATTAATCCTCCTTTATTTGCATCCAAAACTTTTCCTGAAATAATTTCGCCCGATGCAACTAATCGCTCTAATTCTCCCCATGTTTTTTTGTATCCTGCTTCACGAAACGAAAGTTCCAATTCTCCATTTTCATTTTCTAACTCAAGTACCGTGGCATACACTTCATCCCCAATTTTTATTTGCGCGTATGAGGGAGATTCGTTATACATTCCCGCGCCACGAACAACGCCAACCGCGACACCATCAATATCAATTCTCACTTCATTGCGCGAAGCAAAAATTACTTTCCCGACGATGACATCCCCCACTTTAGGGAATTTCATAAATTGCTTATCAGCAATGAGCTCTTCAAATTCGGTAGAAGTTGTAGAAGTTTGAGAAGACATATACACATAGATTATCAGCACCACCTATATGCTGTTCCTTGTTGCGCATCAAGGATGTTTAAAGCGCAAACGCTCTTTAAGAAGTGCAATAATTGTACAAAGAACAGCGATATATGTCAAGAATTAGATGAAATGTAAAGAATGTGGTACGAAATCTCTCGCTGGGGCTTACGATGACGTGGCGTGTGTAGTCGTCAGTATACGGCATATCGAACCGCAGAGAGATATCTCGTGAACGTTGACGTGGTACGAGATTTCTCACTTCGGTTCGAAATGACGTATGAAATTACATCAAACTCATCTGTTTCAGTCCAATGGTTTCTCCTGGTTTCAAAACCGAAACAACACCATATTCTCCGTCATATCCGGGTATCACGTGAACTTCTCCGAATCGTACACGACGAATTCCTTCGGCAATTTCAGTACTACTTGCTATTGCGATATCGCTTATATGAGCGTCAAGCAAAATATAAAATTCATTTCCAACTTTTTCTATTAATTGTTGATAGATTATACCAATTTTTTTACTTGATTTTTGAACACCTATCACAGATGCAATAATTTCCTTTAACGGAACACAGCTTTTATAATCAATCGCATGTTCTGGTTTAAATCCATATGCGCGATCGCCTAGTTCATTCACCCTATTCAAAACTCCCACAGTTAGTTGTTTTTTACATTTCGGACATATTCCCCCTAATTTTTTTGTTTGTTGCGGAGTCAGGGAAATATGACAATCACGATGGCCATCTGTATGATATTTTCCTTCTTCAGGAAACATTTCTAGTGTGTACAAAAATTTTTTTCTGGTCTGTCCTCGTACAACCTGAAGTATTTCATCATACGAATTGAAAGAAAGATCAAGCACATTTGCTTCTCGTCCAAAATTTTCGAGTCCATGAGCATCGGAATTGGAAACCAATGTAATGTTATCAAGTGCAGATACCTGCCAATTCATTTTAGGATCACTGGAAAGCCCTGTTTCAATCGCATGGATATAGGGTGTCAATTCTTCAAAACATTCTTCTAGTGAATTATATCCTGATTTACTCCCAAACACCGCAAACCATGGAGTCCACGCATGAGCAGGTATAAGTTCACATCGTTCATCAATATCTAACATAATCTTCAATAATTCTTTTCCAGAAAGTCCGAGAATTGGTCGTCCATCAGAATGCAAATTTCGTCCTTGTGTGTTGAACACATGAATTAATTTTTTTACTGCATCAAACGAAGGTGCAAGAAGAATAAGATGCAAGCGTCGAGTTGCTCCCGCATGTTTATATATGCACGCAACTTCTGTCGCAAGAATAAATTGAGTTGGAGATGTTTTATTTTCAAGTGAAAATAATCCAGAAGATGTTTCTTCAAGTTGTTCTTGACATTCTTTAAACCACAAAGGATGCGTAAAATCAGAAGTTCCAACAATATCAATTCCTTTTATTTCGCACGCGCGAGCAATATTTTGAATTGTTAATTGCGGTGAACACGCGCGAGAAAATCGTGAATGTGAGTGAAAATCAAGAATCTTTTTCATATAAAAATATCATAGCATACGCCTTCACAAAACAAAAAAGAGTCCACCAAGGACTCAACAAAACTCTACAGTGTTGTCTGTCTCACATCATTTTCAGGCAACAACTGCAACAACAACTTTCGTAGTTCACTTCCCGAACGACTCAATTCCGTCTCAAACTCATGCGACGTCGATGCACCTTCAATAAAACCAAGAAAATCATTACGCCATTTTTCGTCAACTTGACAAAAGACGTCATCAGGAATCCCAATATTCTCTCTACGAAATTTATTTCGTACCGCCACCAAATATTCAATCATCGTATAAAAAAATTTGCCGCTCGTATCAAGCACAATTTCCTTTTGAGTAGGAAGCGCCATGATACGTTTCAAAGAATCAACTAATACACTAGATTGTCTAAGTGTAATCAAAGGCAGATAATCTGTAAGAATAGAAGCTAGTTCAACACATTGCGTTAAACTAGTAAACCTATCTTCTGTAACAGAATCATCAACTTCACTCTTACTACACGCATCAACGTATTCACGATTACGCCTTTCCATGTGTTGCAACAAAATCACAACAAATTCGGATGAATCAGATGCTACAGACGTGCTCATGGCAAACTCCTACGGTTGTTAAAAGAACGACTAACTAACAAAAGCGCATGGTGTTGGCGTTGGCCTACTTTCCCACGGAGAATCTCCAAGTATCATCGGCGCTGATGGGCTTAACTTCTGAGTTCGGAATGGGATCAGGTGTACCCCCATCGCTTGAAACACCAACACTATGCGCTCTTGCATAGACATTGAAAAGCTAATATTGAAATCAATCGTGAATTAGGAAACACACTATGTGCTTCAGTATAGAGATGGATCGATTAGTATGGCTCGGCTAAACATATTACTATGCGTACACCTACCACCTATCAACCAGATAGTCTCTCTGGAATCTCATAAAGAAATGTAATCTTGGAAACGGTTTCGTGCTTAGATGCTTTCAGCGCTTATCCGTGCCGAACTTCGCTACGCGGCTATGCCCTTGGTAGAACAACCGCCACACGATTGGTTCGTTCTTCCCGGTCCTCTCGTACTAGGGAAGAGCTTCCTCACATTTCGACGCCCACAGCAGATAGGAGACCGAACTGTCTCGCGACGTTCTGAACCCAGCTCGCGTGCCGCTTTAATGGGCGAACAGCCCAACCCTTGGGACCTTCTCCAGCCCCAGGATGCGACGAGCCGACATCGTATGTATTTCTAATATTACTATTAGCATGGACTATATCTTCATCCTAAAATTTTTTTTAGGAGGTGGCGTATTATAGAAGTTTTTTATCCTCTTTCCGAGGTCGCTTCTATCGTTCCCACACAATCGTTCACATTGCGCATTATAGGAACAGTCTCTACGGGGTCAATCACGACATATGTCGCAACGACTTCCCACGGTATAGTTCAGAGACCTTTTTTTATGGGTTCGTTCTCTGAATTCCACCGTTATAAGCCACTTTTTTCTATGACATTACTGTCATAACACCCCAATTGAGGTGTCGAACCGGGCCGTCTATGTGAACTATTGGGCCCGACTAACCTGTTATCCCCGGAGTAGCTTTTATCCGATGAGCTTCCGCCGTCCTATTTCGTACGGTCGGATCACTAACCTCTGCTTTCGCAACTGTTCGAGCTGTCACTCTCACAGTTAAGCTGGCTTATGCGTTTGCGCGTCCAGTCCGGTTTCCATCCGGACCAAGCCAACCTTTGTAGACGCCTCCGTTACTCTTTAGGAGGCGACCGCCCCAGTCAAACTGCCCACCAGATACTGTCTCCCCCGCCTGAAAATTCCCTCGATAAGGCAGTGCGTACACCGCAGTTACTGAAGTTCATTCAGTTTCTCGTGCGTGTCTACACAAATCAAGAGAAATTTGAGACGGGAGATAAGATCAGCCATGGTACAAGGGTGGTATCTCACTGGTGCCCGAAGGCTCCCACCTATGCTGAACATGTAAAACAGATGATCAATATCAAGCTGCAGTAAAGCTTCACGGGGTCTTTTCGTCTAGCTGCGGGAAAGGAGCATCTTCACTCCTCTTGCAATTTCGCCGAGTCCTTCGTTAAGACAGTCTCCAAGTCGTTATGCCATTCGTGCGGGTCGGAACTTACCCGACAAGGAATTTCGCTACCTTAGGACCGTTATAGTTACGGCCGGCGTTCATCCGCGCTTCAGTTCAAAGCTTCTCCCAATAAATTGGAATAACCTCTCCCTTTAACGTTCGGACACTGGCCAGGCATCAGCCCCTATACTTTGCATTGCTGCTTCGCAGAGACCTGTGTTTTTGGTAAACAGTCGCTTGGAATTCGCTCGCTGCGGCCTTAATAAATTAAGGCAGACCTTATCCCGAAGTTACGGTCATTGATTTGCCGAGTTCCTTAACGAAGGTTCTCTCGTACGCCTTGGCACACTTGTGCCCACCCACCTGTGTCGGTTTACGGTACGGATCCTATTAGATAGTCAACAACCTTTTCTCGGCACCCCTTCACCCTACATTGAGTCGGTGTTTCCACTTTCTCTCTTCCTTGCGGAACGTGTAACCATACAACGCGTAAAGATTCAAAATGCGTCAGTTGTTGTAGTTGCCTAACAGGAGTGCAGGAATATTAACCTGCTCTTCCATCGACTACGCCTTTCGGCCTCGCCTTAGGATCGACTAACCCTGGGTCGAGTTGCGTTGCCCAGGAAACCTTAGGTTTACGGCGGGCGGGGTTTTAACCCGCCTTCTCGCTACTTATGCCGGCATTCTCTCTTCCGTACGCTCCACTACGCCTCACGACGCGGCTTCAACGCTGAACGGAATGCTCCCCTACCGCCCACTCCAATTTAATGGAATAGACCCATATTTTCGGTACAATACTTAGCCCCGATATATTTTCGGCGCGAAAACTCTTGACCAGTGAGCTGTTACTCTTTCTTTTAAGGATGGCTGCTTCTAAGCCAACCTCCTGGTTGTTTAAGTTATTGCACCACCTTTTACACTTAACGTGGATTTAGGGACCTTATTTGACGGTCTTGGGCTGTATCCATT